>CANHYD010000125.1 GCA_947464705.1 Verrucomicrobiota bacterium
GAAGGCACCTCGCAGGAATTTGATATCGTGGTCCAGGAACAGAATCTCCCGCCGGCATGGACCGCCCCGGGCACGCGCCGTGTGAGTGAAGGACTTCGACTCTCGTTTCAACTCAAGGCCACCGACGCCGACCTGCCGGCCCAACCGCTGACCTATCGATTGGTGTCCGGTCCCACCGGCCTGACCGTCAGCACCAATGGACTGCTTTCTTGGACCCCCACGCAGCAGCAGGGTCCCAGCACCAATCGAGTGCGGGTCAGCGTCAGCGACACCTTCACCAGCGCGACCCAAGACTTCGACATCCTTGTCCGCGACAGCGAACCCACAACTGGGGTGGCCACGCTGGAGATTTCCAGCAACCCGGGTGGCGGCTGGAATCTCCGCCTACGAGCCACCTCGGGAGTGAGTTATCAGATCGAGCAGAGCACGTCACTCGGAGGCACTTGGACTCAACTTCCTGGGGTTACTGCCGTCGTCGGAAAGAGCCTCTCGGAGGCCGTGACAATCCCTCTGCCCAACCACCCAGCGACCCACCTCTTCCTAAGAGCCCGCCGACTGTGAAGCGGCGGACGGGAAGCCCGCTGCTGGACTTGAAATTTGTCGCCCCCAGTTTCAACCGTGGCTCCGAATCCACCGAACCCTGACCGCCCGCTGCTCCGAGCCCTCATCGTTGAGGACTCCGAATTTGATGCGTTAATCCTGGTCAACCACCTGCGTCAAGGGGGCTGGCGGGTAGAATCCAAGCGGGTGGCCACCGCCGAGGCCTTTTCTCAGGAATTGCAGATCGGCAACTGGGACCTCGTCCTGTGCGACCACTTCATGCCCGGGTTCAGCGCTCCCCAGGCCTTGGTTCTCTACAAGCAGTCCGGCCAGGACATGCCCTTCATCATCGTGTCCGGCGGCATCGAAGAGGGCGTGGCCATCGAAGCCATGAAGTCTGGAGCCCACGACTTCATGACCAAGGGATCCCCCGGACGCCTGGTGCCCGCCATCCAGCGGGAATTGCGTGAGGCCGCCGTCCGGGCCGCCCGCAGGCTGGCCGAAACCTCCCTACGCGAGAGCGAGCTGCGCTACCGATCAGTCTGGGAAAACTCGACCGACGGAGTCCTGCTCATCGATCTGGAAGGGGTCATCCGCTTCGGCAATCCGGCCGTGAAGACCATCTTCGGCTGGGAGGCTGAGCAGATCTGCGGAAAGACCCTCGATTTTCTTCAGACAGCAACCACCGCCCCAGGCACCTGGAAGGCAGCTGCTGAGGCCGAAGACCGCAGAGTCTTCGAATCCCTCGCTCGCCGTTCCGACGAATCGGAGGTCGAAGTCGAGATCGGCTTCACCCGGATGCGGATGGGGCAGCAGCAATGGCTCGTGGCCTTCATTCGTGACATCAGCCAGCGCCGTCGCCACGAGGCCGAGATTCGCAAGACTCGCCAGGAGTTCGCCGCGGCCCGCGAAATCCAGTCCCGCCTGTTCCCCAAGTCTTCGCCTCACGTGCCGGGATTCGACATCGCCGGAGTCTCCCATGCCGCCGAGGCCACGGGCGGCGACTCGTTCGACTACCTCCCCTTGCCGGATGGTTCCTGGGGGATCTTGGTGGCCGATGTGGCCGGACACGGAATGGGGCCCGCCCTCCTCATGGCGGAGACTCGATTCTGCCTCCGCATGACGGCACGATTGGTCTTCAGCCCGGCTGAAATCCTCACTCAAGCCAACCGACTCTTGGCCGAGGACCTCGGCGGCGACAATTACGTGACCGTGTCCTTGGCCACGATTCATCCCGAGAGTCGAACCCTGCGTCACTCCAGTGCGGGTCACCCGGCAACGTGGGTCCTTGATGCAACCGGCCAGATCCGGGCCAGCCTGCGCCGAACCGGCAAACCGCTCGGAAGGCAGGGCATCGTCGCCTACGGTGAGAATCCGGCCATGATTCTGGAATCGGGGGACACCCTACTCCAACTCACCGACGGCATTGATGAAGCCATGCGCGCCGACGGAAGCCTCTTCACCGTGGAGCGGGTTCTGGATCTCATCCGCAGCCATCCGACAATGCCGGCGGCCGATCTGGCCGAACTGATTTGCAGGGAGGCCCGGGCCTTCACGCAGCCGGAGCCGCAGACCGATGACTTCACCGTGGTCATCGTCCGAGTCCTCTGAGAGCCTCGGCCTAACGCCATGGCCATGAGGCATTTCTTCACCGGACCCTGGATCAAGTGCGAGCTCCTGCAGACTTGGCTCGAGAAGCACGGCATCGAGTCCACGGTGGAACCGGTCGAACCCATCGTGGGTGACCCCACCCTTCAGGATTCCGAAGATCTGGACCGCGAAGTGCGTATCCTCGTCCCGGAAGCCGATTTTTCGAGGGCCCACGACCTGTTTTTCACCGAACGCGAAGGAGAACTGTGAATCTAGAATCACTGAACGCCCGACTCGAACAAGCCGAGGCTTCTCTCGCCCACCTCGAGCGCAACTACGACGACCTCAACTCGGTGGTCATCGACCAGAGCAAGATGATCACCCGACTTCAGAAACAGCTGGAGACGCTGGGGGAGACCTTGCGCGGCCAAGATGTGGACCGCGCTCAACCCCACAACCAGAAGCCACCGCACTACGCACCCTGAGATGGAACGGGTAGGGACCGATCTCCGAGCGGTCCGCACTCCCCGGGCGCTTTCAGAGAAAGCGCCCTACCCTTGGACCGTGACCACGGCGTAGTTCCGCCGGCCTTTGCGCAGGAGCAAGTGCTTGCCGAAAAGCAGATCGGCGGTGGTGATGGCCCGCTGGACTTCTCCGACGCGCACATTGTTGAGCGAAGCGCCGCCGCCCTGGATATCGGTGCGGGCTTGCCCCTTGCTGGACGACAAGCCGGCCTGCACCAGCAGCTCGATCAGCGGCATTCCCGCGCCCGCCAACCGACTAGCCTCGAGAGCATGGGTCGGCACCTCTCCCAGCAGTTCGTTGAAGGTGCTTTCACCGACGCCGGCGAGATCACCACCAAAGAGGATCTCACTGGCCCGGACCGCTTCCTGAGCGGCCGCCTCTCCATGAACCAACGTCGTCACTTCACGAGCCAAGGCTTTGTGCGGAGCACGCGCTCCCGGGTTGGCGACTAGATCCTGCTCGAGAGCCGCGATTTGATCAGCCGGTAGGAACGTCAGCACCTTGAGGAGCTTGATGACATCCCGGTCATCACTCTGGACGAAGAACTGGTAGAACCGGTACGGGCTGGTCCGCTTGGAATCCAGCCAAACAGCCCCCGAGGCACTCTTGCCATACTTGGTGCCATCGGCCTTGGTCAACAAAGGCAGTGTCAACCCCCACACGGGCACGCCGAGCTTCTTGCGGCATAGTTCGGTTCCGGCCGTGATGTTACCCCACTGGTCGGTGGCACCGATCTGGAGTTCACAGTTTGAATGGCTGCGCAGGTGATAGAAATCATAGGCCTGCAAGAGCATGTAGCTGAACTCGGTGTAGCTAATGCCATTGTCGCGATCCTCCATGCGGGCGCGGACCGATTCCTTGGCCACCATGGCATTGACCGTGAAGTACTTGCCGACGTCGCGCAGGAACTCGAGGTAAGAGATGGGCCCGAACCAATCGAAATTGTCCACCAGGCGCGCCGCGTTGCCCGGGGCGTTGAAGTCGAGGAAGCGGCCCAACTGCTCCTTGATCGAGGCGATGTTGTGCTTCAGCACGTCCGGGGTCAGCAAGTTGCGCTCCGAGGAACGCCCGCTGGGGTCACCGATCATGCCGGTCGCACCGCCGGCCAACGCCAGGGGTACATGCCCCGCCTGCTGGAATCGGCGCAGACACAAAAGCGGCACCAAATTGCCGACATGCAGGGAATCGGCCGTGGGATCAAAGCCGCAGTACAGGGTCAAGGGACCCGTGGCGAGACGGGCAGACAAGGCTTCCAGGTCGGTGCAATCGGCGTAGAGGCCCCGCCAGCGCAGTTCGTCGAGAATGTTCATCGGCGGGCCCATTCAATCACAGAGCCCGGCTGGCGGAAACAGCGCTTCGCTTTCCGGATTCTCAACGCCCGGCCGCCACCGGGCCTGGGCCGTCCCGGACACACCGGAAGCCCAGATGGGAACTCCCCGTGTCCACCGCACCCTTACCCCGGGTACCGATGAGAAACCGGGCGCAGTACTGGTCGCTGCAGAGAAAGGATCCGCCCCGATGGACTCGCTTGGGGACACCCGGTTCATCGGGGTCCAGACTGTCGGAAGGCCCACGCGGATTGCGGACGACCGCACCCCCGACGGACCGCAACCGGTACGTGTCCGGACGATACCAATCACTGCACCACTCCCAGACATTGCCCGATACGTCGTAGAGGCCGAACCCGTTGGGCGCATACTGGCGCACGGGGGCGATGCCTCGGAATCCGTCCAGCGCGGTATCCGCATCGGGAAAGCGACCTTGGAAGGCGTTGCACCGCCAACGTCCGTTTTCCTCCAACCGCTCATCACCCCAGGCATAAGCCTTGTGCGCCAACCCGCCGCGGGCGGCGAACTCCCACTCGGCCTCGGTGGGCAAGCGCTTGCCAGCCCATCGCGCATAGGCCTCGGCATCGGCATAGGCCACATGAACCACCGGCAGATTGCCCTTACCGTCGATGGAACTGCCCGGCCCTTCCGGATGGCGCCAATCGGCCCCGGGAACATACCGCCACCACTGCAATGGATCCTCCAGCGTCACCGGACCTTCCGGCCGCACGAAGACCGCAGCGCCCGGAACTAGCAGGCCCGGGTCGGCCCCCGGGAAATCTTCGGCCCGGGGCGCATGCTCGGCGACGGTGCGATACCCCGTGGCGGCGACGAAGCGCGCAAACTGGTCGTTGGTCACCTCGGTCTCATCCATCCAGAAGCCGTCGACCGCCACCCGGTGAACCGGCTCCGAGTCCGTGAAGCCATCGCGCAAGCCCGTGCACAGGGGCTCTCCCACCTGGAGACTGGAACGCAAGGCACCGGTCGTGGCGGCGCCGGGGCCGCCCATCGAAAACTCACCGCCAGCAACCCAGACCATGCCAACCATCGCCTCCTTCAGCCCCTGGACGTTGGTGACCGACGCAGCGTTGGCGGAGGTCGAAACAACCGTGCTGGCCAACGCGGGAGGCTCCGGGTCGGAGTTCCGCCCGCAGCCCCACCCCATCAGGAGGGCCGACAAAACAAGGACGGTCGCCGAAAGGGTGGAAACCGCTCGCTGCCTGGGGTCTGAGGCTTGCATGGGTTTGATCACAGACTCCGGGTTCACCGACGCCACCGGTCCACACCAGCCCAAGCCAACAACGCCATGCCCACCGGAGTTCCCGTCAGCGACGTGGGAATCGCCGCCACCAGCCCGAGCGCCAGCGCTTTGGCCACGGCAGAACCCCAGCTATCCTTTCTCAGCCGCCGCTGGAACCACACCGTGGGAACGAACACCGACAGGAAGCTCAAGGGCACCGTCACCCACCACGTGACCACCGCCCAATCGGCGAGGTTCCACAGGTTGTCCACGGCCACCAGCATACCGGCGGCTAGAGGATGGATCGGAGTCCCCGATGGAGCCGCGGGAGCCGCCGGCCGATCCAGATTCAGGATGGGTGCCGGCTCCCTCACAGCAAAGTCCCCTGACCCGACACCTCCCAGGGCAACCCCAGTTCTGAGAGCAGGCTGCGGAAACCCCACTGCCGGTACATCCCACCCAAGCGCTCGCGGCGCACGGCATCGGGAGGCTCGATCCGCAAATCCTCCAGAGCCGGGCCTCCCGCAAGATCCGTCCGGAGAGCGATGAGGCGCCGATTGCGGTGCAGTTGCTCGACCGAAGCCTGGAGGTTGGACCGTTGCGACTCCGACTTCACCTCAGCCAATCGCGCCAGCAGCGATTCGAGGGTGCCGTATTTTTGGAGCAACTGGGTGGCGGTTTTGGGCCCCACGCCAGAAACCCCTGGAATATTGTCCACGGCATCGCCGATCAGGCTCAGCCAATCGACCACCTGATCGGGCTGAACCCCGGTCTTGGCCGCGACCTCGGCCGCCGTCCACACCCGGTCCGTCTTGTCGTTGGGATTGAACAGGCCCACCCGATCGCTGACCAACTGCATGAAATCTTTGTCGGAGCTGGCCACGATCGCGCGCCACCCGGAGGCCTCGGCCCTCTTGGCGTAGGTTCCAATCCAGTCGTCCGCCTCGGTCTGTGGCTGGCTCCAGGCCGCGATGCCCGCCGCCTCCAGCCAATTCTCGATCTCCGGGAACTGCCGTTCGAGATCCTCCGGCGTCGGGGCCCGTTGCTGTTTGTACTCAGGCAACTCGGCCATGCGCTCGGCAGCCAAGCCGCGGTCCCACAACACCAACCGATGGGTCGGGCGCAAGATCGTCTCCATCTTCTGAAGCATCTTCACAAACCCGTAGATGGCATTGGTGGGCGCACCCTCCGGCGAATTCAATGAACGGATCGCGTAGAAGGCCCGATAGGCATACGCGTGGCCGTCCACCAGCAGCAGGGTGGGCAATGGATCCGTCGACGACATGTTCTAACAAGGTGCGGACAGCGCCTCGGGCAGACAAGAACACCTTTCAACAGGAGGCGACTCGTGAGCGGGACACCGGGCCTTTGCCCACCAGTCCATCGCCCAGAAATCACATGAAACAAGGGGAATCTTGATGCACGATCGACGAAAAACCCTGTTTTCTTGAGAGTTTTCCTAATTTTTCCCGCGTTGACGCTTCCCTGCTCCCAGATAGTCTCACGGTTCTGCTTCCACGCGGGTTCCCGCGTCCTCATTCAAAGACACAATTAGCGATTATGGCGAAAGCTCTGAAATACGTTTACACCTGGGGTAACAAAAAAGCCGATGGCGATGGCTCCATGAAGGCCCTCCTGGGCGGCAAGGGTGCCAACCTGGCCGAAATGACCCGCATTGGTCTCCCGGTGCCTC
>CANHYD010000126.1 GCA_947464705.1 Verrucomicrobiota bacterium
CTTCGGTGGTGACTCGGCACTGGATGGCGTAGCCGTTTCGGGGCACCTGATTTTGCACCGGCATTCCCACCTCCTTGGAGTGCAGCGCATGGCCTTGGGCGATGAGGATTTGGGCCCGTACAAGGTCCAAGCCGGTGATGACTTCGGTCACCGTGTGCTCCACTTGGATGCGGGGGTTCATCTCGATGAAGAACCACTCGTGGCGGTCGAGGTCGTAGAGGAACTCCACCGTCCCAGCGTTGTTGTAGCGGATCTCACGCGCCAATCGGGCGGCCGCATCGCAGAGTTCCTGGACGATATTCTCGGGCAGGCCGAAGGACGGGGCTACCTCGACGACCTTCTGGTGGCGGCGCTGCACGGAGCAGTCGCGCTCGAAGAGGTGGATGACGTTGCCGTGGCTGTCGCCCAGAATTTGAACTTCGATGTGTTTGGCTCTGGGGATGTACTTTTCTAGGAAGACCGCCGGATTGCCGAAGGCGCGTTCGGCTTCGCCCTGGGCTTCATCGAGCAGACCGGATAGTTCCGACTCCTTCTTGACCACCCGCATGCCGCGGCCGCCGCCGCCAAAGGCTGCCTTAATGATGAGCGGGAAGCCGATCTTGCGCGCGGCCTTCATGGCCTCGTCCCGATCGGAAATGGGGTCGTCGGTGCCGGGCAGGGTGGGCACACCGATGCGCTGAGCGACAGCCCGTGCGGCCGTCTTGTCACCCATCATGTCCAGAAGCTCTGGGCTCGGTCCGACGAAGGTGATGCCCGCTTTGGCGCAGGCGCGGGCGAAGGCCGGGTTCTCGCTCAAGAACCCGTAGCCCGGGTGGATGGCGTCGACCCCCTTGGCCTTGGCGGTGGCCACGATGCTGTCGATGTCCAGATAGGCGGCGACCGGGCCCTTGCCCTGACCGATCAAGTAAGACTCATCGGCCTTGAAGCGGTGAATGCAGAACCGGTCCTCCTGAGCGTAGACGGCCACGGTGCGCAGATTGAGTTCGGTCGCCGCACGGAAGATGCGTACCGCGATCTCGGAGCGGTTGGCCGCCAAGAGCTTCCGGAATGGACGCACGGTCGGCAGGACGATATCAGGATGATTTCGGGTCGGCATGGTTGGCGTTCCCAATGGTTATGTAAAACGGGTGCGGCCTGACAAAGAAAACTCATGGCTGTGTGCAATACCCAGCGCCCCCGGATGGAGGGCACCGCAGCCCTGGGATGGTTTTGGGGCTCGGGTGTTTTTCATCGTTCCGTTTTGAAGGAGGGTGCCGCAGGTTTGAAACGATTCATGCGCCACCCACCTCTGGTTGAAACGCACACGCCGGGCCCCGGCACCCAGGAGAGAATCCTGCGGGCCGCGGGTTGCCCGTCCTTGGTTCCGTACCAGATCGCCCACGTGGGGCTGGCTGAGGCGGTCGAACCCTACACCATGGTCCGGACCGACCTGCCGGGAAGCTATTTCCTGGCCTGCTTCGGGGGCGAAGGCCGCATCTGGCTCGACGGTCGCTGGCAGCGCTGCCGCGCCGGTCAGGCATGCCTCTCGCCGGCCCACGTGCTGTGCGCTTTTCACGCGGTTCCCGGACATCGCTGGGATTTTGTCTGGGTCCGGTACGAGGCCTCGGCCGGTCGAGGTCCCCTCGGAGCCGCCAGTGCGCCGGTATTGGCTGGATTCCCTTCGGAGGTTTTCCGGCATGCGGTCGAGGGCCTCATGGCCGAACAGGCCGGCGAAGGGCGTCTGGTCGCACTCCATCATTGGGTGGAGCTGGTCCAGGGCTACATTTCGCGCTTTGCCCAACCCTGGCACATCGACGATCGACTGAGCCAATTGTGGGAAGCGGTGGCCGCGAAGCCCGCCCATGCGTGGACTCTCACCGAGTTGGCTCGTCGTGCCCATTGCAGCGGCGAGCATCTGAGACGGCTGTGTCGCCGTCAGTTGGGGCGTTCTCCCATGCAGCAGGTGACCTACTTGCGTATCCGACATGGGGCTGGCCTGTTGGCTGAAACGGACCTCAAGCTGGAAGTCATTGCCGAGCGGGTGGGTTATGCCAACCCCTTTGTGTTCTCCAACACCTTCAAGCGTTGGACTGGATGGCGTCCTAGCCTGTATCGGGATCGTCAGCGCGAAGCCGGACCCTATCCGGGGCCGGCCAGCATGGGATAATGTCGGCCGGCCCCTTCGATCCGTCCACTCGAACGGACCTGAAATGAGTCCGTGTGGGTTATCGGAACAATACCCCGGGCCTTGAGTGTCGCCTTAGGTCGCCTTAGGTCGCTGGCACCGCAACCGCTCACCGGTGTGGGACTGACTGAGTCGGGGACGATGCGCTGCGACGCGGCGAGTGGCGGAGCAATCGGAAGCTGTTGGTGATGTACTGAGCCGTCTCCTGCGGACTCCGGAAGTCGACCCCCACGAGAATGTCGGCCTGCTGGTAGGCCGGTTTCCGTTGTTCCAGCAACTCGGCGATGCGGCCCTGAGGGTCCGGGGTTTGCAGGAGAGGGCGATGCCCCTGATAGCGGACGCGCTCGTAGATGACGGCGGGTGAGGCCCAGAGGCAGACGATCAGGGCGTGGGTTCGCAGTGAGGCGAGGTTTTCGGGCCGCACCACCAGTCCGCCGCCAGTGGACAAGATCAGGCCCTGCTGCGTTTCGTATTCGCGGATCAGGTTCGTTTCCAGGTCCCGGAAGCGGGTTTCCCCTTCTTGGGCGAAGATCTCCGAGATACGACGGCCTTCCCGAGTCTCGATCACTCGGTCGGTATCGACGAATTCGAAGTCGAGCATTCCGGCCAGGATTTGTCCGACCGTGGACTTCCCGACGCCCATGAAACCGACGAGGGCGATGTTGTGATACGGGCGCGGCGACTGCACGGAGCGGAGTGAACCTGTTTATTGGCTTCGTTGAAATCCCGGAATGGAGCCCCCGGGAAACCAAGGCATGGTCCTCGAGTTCACAGACCTTCCGGGCTTGTTGCCGGAGCTGCGAGCCCGCACGCTTCCGAGGACATCGCCTATGTTGCCCAGAATTTTTCAGCGATTGCGTCACCGTCTGTTCGGGGGGGACACCAGCTACGACGCGGGTCTGGAGAATGAGGCCCAGTTCTGGCGACTGGCCTTGTCTGATGGGGGCAAGCGGTGGAGTCCCGAGACCTTCCGTCAGCGCATGGATCCGGAGTTCGCCTTCCCGCCCCAATTGCAGGAACTGGTGGCCGTTTCGCCGGCCGCGAATCGGGATCCGATTCGGGTGCTCGATGTGGGGGCGGGTCCGTTGACTGCCGTGGGTTTCCACTGGCCGGGGCGCCAGGTGGACCTCATCGCGGTGGACCCCTTGGCCGAAGTCTTTGATTCCATCCTGGACGATCTCCAGTTGGCGCCTCCCATTCGTACCCGCAAGGCGGCCGGTGAAGACCTCCTCTCGGTATTCCCTGCCGACAGTTTTGACATCGTTGTCTGCTCCAATGCGCTGGACCATAGTCGTGACCCGCTCCAATGCGTGCGTCAGATGTTTGCGGTCACGCGACCCGGCGGATGGGTTTTCTTGTGGCATTACCGCAACGAAGCCGAAGAGGAAGGTTACGCCGGGTTGCACCAGTGGAATCTCGAAGAATCGGCCGGCGACCTGCTTCTCTGGAATCGCAAAGTTCGGCACTCCTGCAGGATGGAACTTGGGAGTCTGGCCGTGGTGGACACCCGGCCCGATCCGCAAGTGGCGCGAGCGATCGTGACCCGGATCCA
Organism: Verrucomicrobiota bacterium; assembly: GCA_947464705.1. Classification (GTDB taxonomy): domain Bacteria; phylum Verrucomicrobiota; class Verrucomicrobiia; order Limisphaerales; family UBA9464; genus SXXZ01. The sequence continues at coordinate 3,717 of CANHYD010000126.1, forward strand.
AAAACGGGTGGCCTAGTCAGTTTCCCAATTTCTCCTCTAGCCGTGAATCGCATCGCTGTTCTCAACGTGGTTGGTCTTAGTGACCGGCACATCGGTCCCCACACGCCGCGGTTGTCCGCGCTGCGCCAGCGATGGCATCACGCCTCCATCGATCCGGCCATACCGGCGGTGACCTGCACGGCCCAGTCCGATTACCTCACTGGCCGACGCCCCTCGGAGCATGGCATCGTGGCCAATGGTTGGTACGACCGCTCACTCTCGGAGGTTCACTTTTGGAAGCAGTCCAATCACCTGGTCCAAGGTCCGAAGATCTGGGACGAGTTGAAGGCCCGAGACCCGCGCTTCACCTGCGCGAAGATGTTCTGGTGGTACAACATGTACTCAGGCGCGGACTGGTCGGTGACGCCCCGCCCGATGTACCCGGCGGATGGACGGAAGTTCTTCGATGTCTACAGCTGGCCCTACGATTTGCGCCCCGCCCTGAAGCAGGCATTGGGCGACTTTCCGTTCCCGACCTTCTGGGGTCCGGCCGCTGGCGTGCAGTCTCCGCAGGGTGCGCCCGATGCGGCCACTCGTTGGATCGCCGGGTCAGCCCAGTGGATTGAGCAAAAGCATTCCCCCACGCTGAACCTCGTCTATCTGCCCCATCTGGACTACAACCTCCAACGATTGGGCCCGCAGCACCCGGCGGTGGCCGATGACCTGCGCCGCATCGATGCGATCGTGGGAGATCTCTTGGACTTCTTTGCAGGGCGAGGGGTCCGCCCCATCGTTCTCAGCGAGTACGGCATCACCCCGGTGTCCCGCCCAGTCCACCTCAACCGGATTTTCCGGGAGCGCGGTTGGATCACCATCAAGGAGGAGTTGGGACTCGAACTTCCCGACATCGGAAACTCGAAGGCCTTCGCCGTGGTTGACCATCAGGTGGCCCACATCGTAGTGAACGATCCTTCGATCGAAGACAAAGTCCGCGAGGTGCTCCTGGAGACCCCCGGGGTGGCGGAAGTGTATGGTCCGGCGGACAAGCGCATTCTGGGTCTGGATCATAGCCGCTCCGGAGACCTGATCGCTGTGGCCCAGGAGGACTCCTGGTTCACCTACTACCATTGGCTTGACGATGCCAAGGCGCCGGATTTCGCCCGCTGCGTAGACATCCACCGCAAGCCTGGGTACGACCCGGTGGAACTCTTCCTGGATCCGACGATTCCGGCCGTGAAGCTCAAGATCTTGTGGCGACTGCTGCAGAAGAAGCTCGGATTCCGGATGCTCATGAATGTCATCCCGTTGGATGCCAATCTGGTGAAGGGGTCTCATGGCGCACGTCCCTCGTCGCCTTTGGATTGGCCGCTGATTCTCTCCGAGCAGCGCCTGCCGGCCGACACGCTTCGGTCGACCGATGTTTACGGCGTCCTGAAATCGGCCGTCCTAGGCTGACCCCTCGCTTCAACGCAGGTTCTGCAAAGACCAAATCCCGATGAGTACCGGGAGTTGGAGCGGCGTCTAATGAGGCATCCATGAAGCCCATTAGGAATCCCCGTCTCCGGGCGGTGTCGATGATCTTGCTGATCTGCCTGGGCGCGGTGGCACAAACGGGGATTTCCGATCCAGCGTCGTCATTGGTCGTCGGCACCGGGCAACCTCCGGGTTCTGCGTTCTTGGGGCCGTTCCACATGGTGGTGCTCCATTTCCCCATCGGCCTCTTCAGCTTCGCGGCCCTCCTAGAATTGGTGGCGTGGTTTCGGCCGTTTGAGGGGTTGCGGCGGGTCCTGGCAACCAGCTTGGGATTGGGAGTGCTGATGGCCATCGTGACCGCAGTGCTTGGCTTGTATCGGTCCTCGGGCGGCGATTACTCGCCGGAACTCTTGATGCTGCATCGCAACACCGGGTTTGCCATGACCGTTGTGGCGGGTTTGACCCTGGCGCTCCACACGGCGGTGCTGCGGTCGGGAAACCGGTGGCTTTGGTGGTATCGGGGTTCTCTGGGAACCACGTTGGCTCTCCTCATGGCGGCCAGTCACCACGGGGGTAGCCTGACCCATGGACAGGGGTTCCTGACCCAGAACGCTCCGCAGTTCATTCGCAATTGGATGGCTCGATGGGATTCACCGCAAATTCAGGAGATAGTCTCCCGAGCAAAGGCCGACACCAACGCCGTCGTGGTCGCCCGGTTGTTCGAGGCCAAATGCCTTTCCTGTCACGGCCCTGAAAAACAGAAGGGGCAGTTCCGCGTCGACCAGCGCGAGTCGTTGCTCAAGGGCGGCGAGAGCGGGGTGGCCGCCGTGGTCCCCGGAGATCCGGGCAAGTCGGGGCTTTTTCGGATGATCCTGCTGCCGGTCACGCATGAGGAGGTCATGCCACCGGCGGGCAAACAGCGCCTCGCCGATGCCGACATCCTTGCCGTGTTTCGATGGATCCAGGCGGGCGCGCCCTGAGCCGTCAGACCCTCGGTGTTCGCTCGTCACGGGCCTCAATCCGTTCGCCGATTGTTTTCTTCCCGATGGGATCGTTCCGGCGTGAGCGAATTCTCAAGAGAGCTTCGTGACCCTTCAGGGTTCTGACGGGGTTGTGTCGGTCGGAGGAAACACCCCTTCCCAGCGAGCAACGACGGCGGTGGCGAGGCAGTTGCCCACCAGGTTCACTGTGGTGCGGGCCATGTCCATGAGTTCATCGACGCCGATGATGAGCAGCACTCCCTCCAGCGGCAGGTCAAAGCTCACCAAGGTGCCGGCTAGAATGACTTGCGAGGCCCGCGGGATGCCCGCCATGCCTTTGCTGGTCAGCATCAGGGTGAGCAGAATGACCAGTTGCTGGGAGATCGTGAGATGGACCCCTGCGGCTTGAGCCACGAAGACCGAGGCGACCGCGAGGTAGAGCGTGGAGCCGTCGAGATTGAACGAATAACCCAGCGGCATCACGAAGCTCACGATGCGCTTGGGCACCCCGAGGTCGGTGAGTCGTTTCATCGCATCCGGCATCGCGGCGTCGGAGGAGGTGGTGGTGAAGGCCAGCAGGATGGGCTCGCGGAGTTCAGTCAGGAATCGTCGGACCGGCACCCGGGCCCAGAGTGCCATCGGCAGTAGCACCGTGACCGCAAAGA
>CANHYD010000127.1 GCA_947464705.1 Verrucomicrobiota bacterium
TTCAGCTTCAACCCATCCGGCTGATGAACTCAGCGGCTTTGAACCGCGTTGTTCGTAAGAACGAGAACAGTTAAGCCTAGGACCTTGAGACTGACAATACCTTTTTGGAAAAAAGTTTCAAAATCCTCCGCTAGGGCCTGTTTCATTGGGGTTTTTGCAGTGAATTGGCTGCGATATTTTTCACGCACGACACTCACCGCGCTCTCAATTGTTGCGAAGACAGCTTTGCCGACGGGCTAGGGCTTGTGGGTTTTCGGACAGTTGAGCCATGATCAAACCCCTCTTTTGCTGGGGTTTTTGAAGATTCGCTAGAATTTGGCTCCAGTGAGCAGCTCGGGAACCCTCATTGGGGAAAGCCCCCCCCCCGCGGACCAGATCCCCAACGGACTCCCCTAAGGGCTCCACCGTCGGATCGGGAGTGGTCGATTTCCCGGGGTTGGGTCGATGCCTCACGCCCCCTTGATCTCCTTTATCTGCCGGCCCGATTCGGAGTAGGTTTTCCTATGCTGATGCTGCGCCGTTCGGTCGATTTGGAGTGGGCTCCGCGCGTGACCCGCTCTCTGCACGAGTTGCTGGTGGATCACGCCCATCTGGAACGCAAGGCGGCAACGACGGCCATTCAGCTTGAGAAGTACCGGGAGCTTTTCCCGAAGGTGCACACCCTCAACCGTATTGCGATTGAGGAACTGCAGCACTTTGAGTTGGTGCTGGGATTGCTGGAGCAGCGTGGCTGGGGGTTTGGTCAACCTCAGCGGAGTGAATGGATCACAGGCATGATGCGGGGCATCCGTCAGGGACGTCGCGAATCGGCCATCGACCACTTGGTGGTATGCGCTTTGATCGAGGGACGGAGCTGCGAGAAGTTCCAAATCCTCGCTGCCCACCTGGCCGAGACGGAACCAGATCTCTCACACTTCTATCGGTCGCTGGTGGAGTCGGAGGGCAACCATTACGCCTCCTACCTCATTATGGCCCGGGAAATCGACCTGGAGGAGACTGAAGCCCGTTTGGATTGGTTCCTCGACCGCGATAGCGATCTGATGGCAGATCGACATGACTTGTGCATCCTGCACTAGCCGGAATCCGGTCACTGGGGAATCGGTGAGAGCGCGGTTCTGCGACAGTCGTGGCAAGCCCTCGCCTGCCCGGTGAATTGAGCGCGACAGCGCGGGCAATATTGCGTGTTGGTGGGGTCCGCAGCCTTGGGAGGCGTGTCCCAGGAGGCGGGTTCGATTCCCCGCTGTCGAGCCAGCGTCTCAATGGCCCCACGAACCTCGGCAGAACTGGATTCATCCGCAGTGATGGGACTGCCCACGGAAAGCGGTGGGATGACCGGGTAGCGTGAGCGACGCCACTCGGCAGCCGCCAAGTCTTCCCACCCCCGGAAGTTCGGAAGTGCCGCCGCCACCGCCAACGGGTGAAAGCCCTCCAAGGCCTGCTTTTGGGACAAATCCCAAGACCGGATGGCTGCCAACGGAGAAAGGCATGCGGAAAGCACCAGTCTGAGACGCTCGTCTCCAGACTCGAAGAACAGTCGGCCGTGGATTCGGGCGAGGATCCAAGCGTTGGTGGTCATAAGGATCAACGCTCCTGAGATCAAAGCCCCAAGCATCGGCTGGAGTCCCAGCCACTGCAGCAGCAGTGGGCACACGAGCCAGAGGAGCACCCAGAGGCCCCATGAGGTCCAGCGGAGCGGTTGGAGGGCGCTCTCCACGCTCTGAAGCCGTCGCTCAATGTCCGGCACGCTGAAGGAAGCGTCGACAGGAGGTCTGCCGGTGATCGAACCCATGGATGGGGCTGCGGGAATGGACAACCGGACCAAATAGGCCCGGCCCAGTTGGGGCATCGGGTAAACCCAGTGCAGCGAACCGCGTGAGGACGAGAGCAGTCCTCCTTGAGTCAGGGCTTCCCACCCCCGCCCCCGACGCCTGAAAAGCCAGGCGTCAGGTCGCACCCAGACCAAGAACTCGGACAAATACAGCAACAGGAGGCACCCCAAGAGCATCGGCACCGGGATCATGATTCGACCTCCCCGCAGTGATTACAGGTCCAAGGCCTGGCCCGGTGCCGGTTGCAGCACTTGGATCTTGGGGTGGCGAGTCTGGATCTGCTCACAGATCCAAGCCTTAGCCTGGGTGTCACCATGCCCCAATACGACCACTCGGGGATTCACCTCGGTCACCATGTTCATGAGGTCGTCCCGATTGGCGTGCGCGGTCAGGTCGAAATCGAAGACTTCGCAGTTCCGGTTGAGCTTTCCGACCGAGGGGCTGAAATGGAATCGCTCGCCCGGCTTGGCCGCTTTGAGTCGACCACCGGGGGTCTCCGAGTCGGCGTAACCCACAAAGAAGATGCCATGGCGTTCTTCGCCCACGATCCGGGCTGCCAACGCGTGGGCCCCGGTGTTTTCGCTCATCATGCCTGCCGTCATCACAAAGATCCGCCCGCCACGTAGCGACATGGATTCGATGTCGTTGGTGGACACCACCTGGATGTTCAGCGCATGGGTGAGCTTGAGGTTGGGATGATGCCGGTTGGTCCGGTTAGACTGGAGATCGTAGATTTCGGTGAAGACTCGTCCCAAACCACCGATGTAGACCGGTTGTTCGCGAAGTTTTCCCGAACGCATCAATAGGGCTAGGTAGGCGAGGATCTCTTGGGTGCGACCCAGCGCAAAGGCTGGGATGAGCACCGTACCCTTGCGAGCCAGAACCCGGTTGATCCCCTCAGCCAGGCGCTCCAGTTCCTGGTCCCGACTGAAGTTCGGAGGCAATTGACGAGCTCCGCGCGTCGTTTCCATCACCAACACATCGGCCCGGACCCCCTCGAAGTCCGCAGCGCGGAGGAGGGTCTGATCGTGAAAACAGACATCGCCCGAGTAGAAGAGACTTTGCTTACGGCCCCGCACCAGAACGCCAGCCGAGCCCAAGGCGTGACCCGCGTCGAATAATTCCAAAGTCGGTCCATGTCGACGCCCCGGAGCAGCTCCCTGGGTGCGGGCAAACTGAGCCCACTCAACCTCGCGACGGTAGCCGAAGCCCTGAAAGACCGGAGCGTAATCGTCCACCTCCTCATGCGTGTAGAGGGGGTATTCGCGTATCCCCAACTCATCGCGCTGGCGCATCATCACGTTGACCGAATTGTGCAGGACCCGCTCAACGATGAAGTAGCTCAAGTCCGTCATGAGCACCCGTGCGTGGGGGAAATACTGCAGGGCTACGGGCAAAGACCCGACATGATCATGGTGGCAGTGGGTCAGCGCGATGGCGTCAACCTCCAGGTCCTTCACCGATTCATAGAGTGGGAGAGAGGAAAGGCCTTCGCGCTTCGGGTGAGTCCCGGCGTCCATCAAAAGCTGGTGACCATCGACAGAGAGCATCCAGGCGCTGGCTCCGATGTCGTTGTCCGGGTTGAGGTTCGTGATCCGCATCGCAGACATGGATAGCCCCGGAATCCCCCCCACCGCAAACGCGGAAAGCGTTTATTCGCCACCCGAGGCTCCGGCCAATCAGGGCTCCGAGGGCGATTGGAGCACCAAACTGGCCACCAATCCCCGTTCCTGACCTCGGGTCAATTCAAGGCGCCCCTGACAGGCCGCCATGCAGGTCTTCACAATGGCCAAACCTAGGCCTGTGCCACCGGTGTCGCTCGAACGGGATTGATCTGGCCGATAGAACGGTTCACCCAACCGGTCTAATTCGGATTCCGACACTCCGGGACCGGAGTCAACCACACGCCAGATCACTTCATGCGGGCCCGATGAAAAGGCTTCGATCCGGATCGGGCCTTGGGCGGCCGCGTGATTTCGGGCGTTCCGCAGGAGATTCCCCATGGCTCGCTCGACCAGTTCCGGATGTCCCAGGGCTAACAACTCCTCGGGCACCTGCACCGTAAGATCGGCCGCCTCGGGCATCTCCCGAGCCACCACCCGACGGGTCATTTCAGCCATAGGGAACGGCATCATCTCCGCATTGGTGGGCTTCAATGCCGCCTTGGAAAACTGCAGCAACTCGTTCACCAAGGTCGACATGTGACGAACTTCCTCCCGCACGTCGTCCACATAGGAACGGGTGTTGTCGTCGGCGCGCTGCTCCAAGATGCCGAGAGCCATTTCCATGCGGGCTAGGGGCGAGCACAACTCGTGGGCGACATCGCCCAGAAACCGCTTCTGCCCGCTCACCAAGCCTTCCAAGCGGACGGACATGCGATTGATCGCACCGCCCAAGCGTCCCAACTCGTCTCCGCGCGCTTCGGGCACCACGGTATTGAAACGCCCCTCGGCGATGCGCTCGGTGGCGGCCGATATTTGAGAAACGGATCGAGTGATACCCCGAACAAATGGGAACCACCACAGCACTGAGACGGCGATCACCGCCGAGGCGGCCCAGAACCAGGATTGGACATCGAAGAACAAACCGCCTGCCGACAAGGTCTCCGAGACCATCGCCATCCGAAGCCCGCGCGGAAGACCGGGGCCACGAATCGGATTGCTATGGATCAACCAATACTTTGCTGGACTACCCGCCCGGGCAAAGACTCGCCCCCCTCCCATCGAGGACCGAGGCCCTGATCGCGGGGGTGGCGGCCCGAGGGCTCCCTTCGGCCCCGGCTCGAAATGATCCTCGGGAGGCTGCCCCGGCGGAGGCCCCGACCTTCGGTTATCAAACCCGGAACCCGACTGGGCCAAGGCTCGGAGGCGAAGCACCAACTCGGCGGGCACCTCCAGCTTGGCTCCCAAAAAGAGGGAACCGTCCTCCCGCAGCAGCATCAAACGAACCGGATAGGCTTCTTCGAAGCGGGCCATGGCCCCTTCCCATTCCACCATGGGGCGGTCTCGCAATTCGGCCATCAGCGCCCCGGCTGGAGCCTGCGAACGATCTCCAGCGGCACGACCCAGCAGGGATTCCCCGCCGAGCTCGGTCCACAGAAAAACCCCAAAGGTGCCCCCCAGAATGAGCAGGTTCAGGAGCAACCAAATAAGAATTCGACCAAAAAGCGGCAGTCGGAGGGTCATTCGGGATCCTCCGGATCGACCATCATGTAACCTGCCGAACGGAGCGTGCGGATGAAGCGCGGATGCTTGGGGTCGTCGTTGAGCTTTTTGCGAAGGGCCGAGATGTGCACGTCGATGGAACGGTCGAACACGTCGTAGTCCCGCTCCCGAATCTCGTCGAGCAACGCCTCTCGGGTCTTGACCCGTCCACGGGCCTTGGCCAGCGAGACCAACAGGTCGTACTCCACAGGGGTCAAGCTCAGTGGAACATCCCCGAGGACAGCGGATCGGGAAGCCGGACGAACTCGCAGTGGGCCCACGACAACTTCGACTTCCGAAGTGGCATCCGGCCCCGGGGCGCGGACCGTGCGTCGAGTGACGGCCCGCAATCGCGCCAAGAGTTCGCGCGTGGAAAACGTCTTGGGAAGGTAGTCGTCGGCTCCCATTTCCAGACCCACGATGCGGTCGGCTTCGTCACCTCGGGCCGTGAGCATGAGCACCGGCACATCGACCTTGGCACGGATCCGCTTGAGAACCTCGAAGCCGTCCAGACCCGGCAGCATGAGATCGAGGAGAATGGCATGCCATGGCTCTCCGACCGCACGGTCGACACCTTCGGGGCCGGTATGGACGGCCTCCACCGAATACCCCATGGGAGCCAAATAATCACGGATCAGGCGGCACAGCTTCCGGTCATCATCGATGACTAGGATGCGGGGCAGCGTATCCCGGGATGTGGAGTCGGCGTGGTTGGTTTTCATGAAAGGAGCAAGGGCCACCCGTCGGACGCGATGTGGGTCAGGCTAGTGGGCACCCCAAAGAACCCGACATTTATTTACGCCTGCTTAACAATTTTTCCTGCGAGGCACATCATTTCGTTACAGAGGTGGACTCTTATGGTGTCACAACGACAGGGCGACGGTTCGCCCAATGTCCGCGAGCAACACACACCATCGATACTCCATGAAAACACTCAATCGCACCCTGCTGGCGCTGGTCCTGACGAGCGCAACCCTCACCGCAATCGCCCAGAACGAGGAGCGCCCTCAGCCTCCGGGCGGTCCGGGCGGTCCGGGCGGCCGGCCGCGGATGGCCTCCCCATTGATGGAAGCCCTCGACACGAATCGGGACGGCATTCTGGATGCCGACGAAATCAAGAACGCCACGAAAGCCCTACTGAAGCTCGACAAGAACACAGACGGTCAACTGACCCAGGATGAACTCCGACCGGCTCGCCCGCCGGGCGGCCGCGGACCTGGTGGACCCGGTGGACCGGATCGAGAGGGACGCCCCGAGGGCGAGGGACGTCCGGCACGTCCTGAAAAGCGGTAAATCCCCTGACCATCGACTCTGCACCGGCGACTTCCACCACCTAGGAAGTCGCCGGTTTGCAGTTCTGGAATATCGCGCGCTCAAAGCCTGTTGCCGGCCCCGGAAACTAATCCCGACCCACGACCCATCGGATCAGTTGCACCAAAGACGCCGGCTGTCCGGTCCGCAACACAGCCGTCTTGAAGATGCGAGCGCAGGCCCACAGCACTGCAACATCGGAAAGAAACAACAGAACCAAGGTGCCAATCACATCCCGGAGCGGCGGGTTGGCTGCGACCCGGTTCATCATCACGAAGGGCGTGTAAGGCGGTATCCACGACAACACCGTCGCCACCGGGCCATTGGGATCCTTGGGGATAAAAGCGATGGAAACCAAGGGCACCATCATCAACAGAGCGATGACTCCGGTGAAATTCTGAGCCTCCTTCAA
>CANHYD010000128.1 GCA_947464705.1 Verrucomicrobiota bacterium
AATGACCTGGTGATCCTCGTGTGGAATCCCTCGAACCCAACCGCAACCTCTTCCCCCTCTCCCGCATGAAGTTCCTGAACCCCACCGCGCTTGCCGCCGCCCTCGGGCTTGTGTCCACCGTCCCCGTCTTCGCCGCCACCAAGGCCGAGCAGGAAGCCGAGTACTACCCCATCTCCACCCTGCCCGTGCCAGAAGGCGTGGTGCTCGAAGCCGGCGCCATCCAGGTGCTGCCCGACCAGCGCATCGCCGTGTCGACACGCTTGGGCGAAATTTGGTTCGTCGCCAACGCCTTCGACAAAGATCCCACCAAGGCCAAATTCACCCGCTTCGCCTCGGGCCTGCACGAGGTACTGGGCCTGACCACCCGCGGCGACGGATGGATTTACGCCACTCAGCGCGGTGAGTTGACGCGCATCAAGGACACCAACAACGACGGCCGGGCTGACCTCTTCGAAACCGTGGCCGACAGTTGGGGCATCAACGGCGACTACCACGAGTACGCCTTCGGCTCGAAATTCGATCGCGACGGCAACATCTGGGTCATCCTTTGCCTGACCGGCTCCTTCACCAGCGAAAACCCCTATCGCGGCTGGGCCCTGCGCATCACCCCTGATGGCAAGACCATCCCGACCACCAGCGGACTGCGTTCACCCGGCGGCATCGCCACCAACCATTTGGGTGACATGTTTTACACCGACAACCAGGGCCCGTGGAATGGCACCTGTTGGCTCAAGCACCTCAAGCCCGGGGGCTTCGTGGGCAACCCCACCGGCAACCGCTGGTACGAGAAGGCCGCCAACATGGGCCCTCGCCCGAAGGATCCCACCAGCAACAGTCGCATCCCCGTGGAGCGAGCCAAGATCCCGGAGTTCGTGCCGCCGGCGATCGGATTCCCTTACAACAAAATGGGCCAGAGCGCCTCGGGCATCCAGAACGACGGAACCGCCGGAAAGTTCGGGCCGTTCCAGAACCAGCTCTTCGTGGGCGACCAGACGTGGAGCACGGTCATGCGGGTTTATCTGGAACAGGTGAACGGCGTGTATCAAGGCGCCTGCTTCCCGTTCCGTGAAGGCTTCGACAGCGGCACACTGAGCCTTGAGCTGGCCTCCGACGGCACGCTGTTCGTGGGTGGCACCGACCGCGGTTGGGGTGCTCGGGGCGGCAAGCCCTTCGCGCTCCAACGGATGAACTGGAGCGGCAAGACCCCGTTCGAAATCCACGAGATGCACGTTAAGCCCGACGGCTTCGAACTCACCTTCACCGAACCGGTGGATCCGGAGACTGCCGGCAAGGTCGAGTCGTACCAGTTCCGCACTTTTACCTACATCTACCAGTCCAACTACGGATCGCCGGAGGTGGATGCCACGACGCCGCCCATCGAGAAGGTCACTGTGGCCGCCGACGGCCGCAGCGTGCGCCTCAAGACCGCACTGAACCTGGGCCATTTGCACGAACTCAAGCCCACGGGAGTCCGCTCCAAGGCGGGACAACCACTGCTGCACCCGCTGGCCTACTACACGCTCAACGAGATCCCTCGCTAAACAGGACGTTGGGGAAGCGGTGCCAGCGGAACTGGTCCGTTTGAACCGAGCCTCGGGTGGTTGGTGTCATTTGCATCACGGCCCGCCCGAGGCCTCTCCGGAGACCCGGTGCCTCACCCGGGTGAATGCGATGAAGGCCGACTATGATCCGGGGCTCATCGACGAAAGGGGCCTGGTGATTCAGGTCCTGAATGCCCCGGGCTTCACCGCCGAAGAGGAGGCTGGGCTGATTGGAGCAGTGCGTCCTGACTCAGCGTTCTGAAGGGGCTACCGCGGGCGTTCCACCCGCACTGATTCGGGCAGCACCACCACCACCCGGACACCCGGAGCGCGAGCATTGACGCGGAACATGCCTTGCCGAGGGGCCTCCGGGCTCAGGAGGTTGATGTAGGCTTGGACGTCACTCGGGGTCAGTCGCTGGACCACGTCGGGGTCTCCCTCCACTTCGACATGGACCATCGACGGCAAAATCTGGACCTGGGTCTCTGCCTGCCCCGTGGCCAACACACCCACGGGAATGTTCTCCAGCACCCGCACACGGAACGCATCATTGGAGGCCAACCGATCCATGCCGAGATTGGAGCGGACCGTGAGCCAGATGAGAGTGGCTAAGGCCAAGGAACCCAGCTTCTGGGCCCGGTTTTGGATGAGAAGATCGCGCCAGGCCATGTTAGTGTCCTCCGTTGCTCCCCGCTCCGGTGAACCAGCGTCGTAGCCAAGAATTCCCCGGGCGACCGGACGAACGCTTCACCAGCACCTCCGTCAGAAAAGCCCGAAGTTGCTCGACGGTGACATTCCGGGTCAGGACGCCTCGATGGGCATACGAAATGGCACCGGACTCTTCAGACACCACCACCACCACGGCATCGGTCTCCTCACTCAAACCCACGGCAGCCCGGTGGCGGGTCCCGAGGGACTTGGGAAGATCACCCCGTTGGGTCAGCGGAAAAATCGCACCTGCCCGTAGGATTCGGTCGCCCTTGATGATCACGCCGCCGTCGTGGATGGCATTGTTCGGGAAGAAGATCGTTTCGATCATCTCGGGTGTCGCCTCGCAATCGACAGGAATGCCCGACTCAACCGTCTCGGCCACGGAGATCGACTGTTCGATGGCGATGAGCCCTCCCATTCGGGCTGGAGCCATCCGATCCACGGACTCGACGATGACTTCTAGGTTTTCCCGCTGCTCCTGCGGATTGGTGAAGAGCGGCAGATTTCCCACCTCGGCCAGCAAGCGGCGGATCTCCGGTTGGAAGAGCACCACGATCGCCAGGGCCAGGAAGGGCAAGATCTGGTTGAGGATGGCATTGAGGACATCCAAACGCAGCAGGCGCACCGACAAGGTGAGCACCAGCAGCACGACCACGAAACCGGTCACCACCGCCTGCCCACGAGTTCCCTTCAGGAACCGGTAGCCATAATAAATGCCCACCCCAAGGATTCCAATTTCCAGGGTCGGACGCCAAATGGCCTGCAAAAATGGCAGCAGCGAATTCAACGCGTGTTGGTTTGGTTGTTCAGGATCTCCCGCATGCGCAGCGCCTGAACGGTCTGGGCCACATCATGGACCCGGAATACAGTCACTCCCGCTTCGGCAGCCCACAAGGCACAGGCGACCGAAGCACCGATCCTCTGATCTGGCTCCGCACCCAACAAACGGCCGATGAAGGATTTTCTGGAAACCCCGAGCAGCATTGGGCGTTTGAGGGCTGAAATCACCCCCAAACCTCGCAGAAGGGACAAATTGTGAGCCAGTGTCTTGCCGAAGCCGATACCCGGATCCAATAAAACCTGCTCCCGTCGCACTCCCTGTTCTTCCAATCGAAGGAGCCGCTCTTCAAAAAAGGCGCTCACCTCCTGGACCACGTCCTCGTAGTGCGGGTCTTGCTGCATGGTCTGCGGGGTTCCCTGCATGTGCATGAGCACGTAGCCCGCCCCGGTGGCCGCCACGGTTTTCCAGAGTTCCGGGTCCGTGCGATGGGCCTCGATGTCATTGATGACACTGGCTCCAGCGTCCAGAGCCGCCCGAGCCACACCGGCCTTGCGGGTGTCGACGGAAATTACCGCCTGCGTCTTGGCCGCCAGCGCCCGGACCACTGGAATCACTCGTCGCAACTCCTCAGACTCATCGACCGGCGCCGCACCTGGCCGGGTAGACTCGCCCCCGATGTCGATGAACTCCGCCCCCTGGGCGACCAACTCCTCGCCGCGCGCCACGGCCCGCTCGGGATCTAGAAAACACCCGCCATCGCTGAAAGAATCGGGCGTCACATTGAGGATCCCCATCACCAGGGCGGGACGTGGGAAACGCCAACGGTATTGACGCGCCGTGAATTCCATCCGCGGAGGCAGTTTGAGCAAGGCCCGGTTGACGGGTTCAGTAAGAGGCGGCACCCGAGGCAGCCGCTGGAGAACGCTGGATCAGCTCGATTTCGTAGCCCTCCGGCGCGTCGACGAAGGCAAACCCTCCCGAACCATCCGGCTTGTAGGTGGGGCCGTCACTGTACCGGAGTCCCAGCGTGGCGAGGTGTTGACCAAAGGCCTCCAAGCTCGAGACCTCGAACGCCAAATGGGTCAAATCGGCCTGCACCTCCACGGGACCGCTCGAGGGAAAGTGGCACAGCTCAATGGTCTCCTCGCTTTCCGGCGCCTTCAAAAAGACCAGCTCCGAACCCCGCGGAGACTTGTGACGACGCACCTCTTCCAGACCCAGAACCTCTTTGTAGAAACGTACCGAACGTTCCAGGTCGTTGAGTCGATAGCGGGTATGCAGCAATTTCGAGACGCGCATGGGCCGACCTTAAGCATACTTGGAATTGATGGCCAGCGACGTGGGGGTTTTTTGTTGAGGATCCCTCCGAAAAAACCGGACGAGTGCTTCCGAATACATGGAAGTAAACTGCGTCTGCCAAAAGAACTCCTTGCCCGGGACCGGATACGACAGGTACAGGTCCCGACGAATCCTTTCATGGGAAAAACCCTCGTCATCGCCGAAAAACCATCCGTCGCCGCGGACATCGCCAAAGCCCTCGGTGGGTTTAAACGCGTCGATGACTACTTCGAACGGGAAGACACGATCGTCGCCTCGGCCGTCGGTCACCTGCTCGAAATCCGCGCTCCGGAGGCCTTCGAGGCCAAAAAGGGCAAGTGGAGTTTCAACGCGTTGCCGGTCATTCCGCCACACTTCGACCTCCAGCCCCGCGAGAAATCCGAGGCCAAGCTCAAGACCTTGCAGAAGCTCATCAGGCGCAAGGATGTCGATGCGCTGGTCAATGCCTGCGACGCCGGCCGTGAGGGCGAACTCATCTTCCGCTACATCACCCAGTACGCCCAGGCCCGGCAGCCGGTCCGGCGTTTGTGGCTGCAGTCCATGACACCCGCCGCCATCCGCGAGGGGTTCAATCGACTGCGCTCCGACCAAGAGATGCAACCGCTGGCCGCCGCGGCCACCTGCCGTTCTGAATCCGATTGGCTGGTTGGCATCAACGGCACCCGGGTGATGACCGCCTTCAATTCCAAGGGCGGCGGCTTCAACAAGACCACCGTCGGTCGGGTGCAAACCCCCACGCTGGCCATCCTGGTGGAGCGTGAGGAGAAGATCCGCAAGTTCGTGCCGCGCAACTATTGGGAACTTCATGCGACCTTCGCCTGCGAGGCGGGTCAGTATGTGGGCCGCTGGTTCGATGAGCGCTTCACCAAGCCGGCCGGCAAAGACGCCGACGAAGCCCTGCGGGCCGACCGCATTTGGGATGCCGCCAAGGCGACCGCCATCCGGGAACGCTGCCTGAACAAGCCCGGGGTGGTGACCGAGGAGAGCAAGCCCAGCAACCAACTGTCGCCCACGCTATTCGACCTCACCACGCTCCAACGTGAGGCCAACCGTCGCTTCGGATTCTCCGCGACACGCACCCTGCAAATCGCCCAGGCGCTGTATGAGCGGCACAAGGTGCTCACCTACCCGCGTACCGATTCCCGCGCCCTGCCCGAAGACTACCTCGGCACCGCCCGGAGCGTGCTGGAGACCATGAACGGCAGCGGATACGGCAAGTTTGCCGCCACCATCCTGGATCAAGGCTGGGTGCGTCCCAACAAGCGCATCTTCAACAACGCCAAGGTCAGCGATCACTTCGCCATCATCCCCACTTCGGTCGAACCGAAGGGACTCAGCGACGTGGAGTTGCGCATTTACGACATGGTGGCCAAGCGGTTCCTTGCCGTGTTTTACCCGGCCGCGGAATACCTCATCACCACTCGCATCACCCGGGTCGAGGGCGAACCGTTCAAGACGGACGGCAAGGTGCTGGTGAAGGCCGGTTGGCTGGAGATCTACGGCCGCGAGGCTCAAGCCCAGAACGAGGGCGAAGAAGCCACCGCCAACCTGGTCCCGGTGAAGCCCGGCGAGCGGGTTCCAACCGAGCAAATCGAACTCAAGGTCAACCAAACCAAACCGGCCCCGCGCTACAACGAAGCCACGCTGCTCGGCGCGATGGAAGGCGCCGGTAAATTGGTCGAAGACGACGAACTGCGCTCGGCGATGGCCGACCGAGGTCTGGGCACCCCGGCTACCCGCGCCTCCGTCATCGAAGGCCTGGTCGATGAAGAATACTTGCATCGCAATGGCAACGAGCTTCAGCCCACGGGCAAGGCCTTCATGCTCATCGCCCTCCTGCGCGGTTTGGGCATCGAAGAACTGAGCAAGCCCGAGCTGACGGGCGAGTGGGAGCACAAGCTCAAGGAGATGGAGGCAGGCCGCTACACCCGGCCGCAGTTCATGCAGGACATCGCCGAGATGACTCGGCGCATCGTCGAGCGCACCAAGGCCTTCCAGGGCGACGAGGTGCCCGGCGACTTCGGCGACCTGCACACCCCCTGCCCCAAGTGCGGCGGCCAGGTCAAAGAGAACTACCGCCGCTTCCAATGCTCCGATTGCGATTTCAGTATGCCGAAGTTCCTCGCCAGCCGCCTGATGGAAGGCCGCGAGATCGAACAACTCATCACCGCCGGCACCTTCGGCCCGCTCCAAGGGTTCCGTTCCCGGCAGGGTTTCCCGTTCGCGGCCGTCATCAAGCTCGATGCCGAGAAGAAACTCGTCTTCGACTTCGGTGACGAGAAGAAGGAAGACGGCTCCTCCGCCGAGGTGGATTTCACCGGCAAGGAACCCGTGGGCCAATGCCCCAAGTGTCAGGGCAACGTGTTCGAA
>CANHYD010000129.1 GCA_947464705.1 Verrucomicrobiota bacterium
AATATTATCCAATCCGGACGCCGCACAGGTCTGCGCCTACTGCGCGAGGATGGCTGGATGAAGGTTCGTCAGGGCATCACCTCGGTGGACGAAGTCCTCACCTGCACCGCCCTCTAATCCGGTTATGCCCAAGTTCCGCTACACCGCCCTCAACGCCGACGGACGACAAGTCTCGGGCCAATTGGAAGCCGAGGGCGAGGCCGCCGCGGTGCGGATCCTGGGCGAGCGCCAACTCTTCCCGGTCAACATCGCCTCGGCCGATGCGTCCCAATCCAAGCGCCGACGGGTTTCGAGCCGGGACATCGGCATGATGTACGGCCAATTGGCCGACTTGATCGGATCGGGCGTGCCCATGCTGCGGGCGCTGGATTCGCTCATCCGGTCCACGGTCAACAGCCAGCTCAAGGCCATTCTCAAAGAGGTCCGCACCGCAGTGGCCGACGGGCAAACCCTGACCGACGCGCTGCGCAAGTTCCCAGAAGTGTTCCCTCCGCTGCACACCTCGATGGTCCAAGCCGGTGAGCGGGCCTCGTTCCTCGAGGACGTCTTGCGCAGCCTTTCCGAGTTCTTGGAACGCCTCGATGAACTCCGGGCCAAGGTGATGGGAGCCATGATCTACCCGGCCCTACTCTCGGCCCTCGGAGCCACGGTCATGGCCGGCGCCCTCATCTTCTTCGTCCCCAAATTCGAGCCCTTGCTCGCGGGTGCCCAGAAGCCCCTGCCCACCGTGTTGTTGTTCGGGGCCAGCACCATCCTTCGAAGCTACTGGTACATCGTGGCCTTGGTTCTCGCGGGTCTGATTGGCGCTCTCGTTTCAGCCCTGAGCAAGGAGTCCTCCCGACGCACCCTGGAAATTTGGCAACATCGCGTTCCCGTGGTGGGTACCGCCCTCAAGATGCTGGCCATCACGCGTTTCTGCCGCATCCTCGGCACCATGCTGGCCAATGGCGTCCCCATGTTGGGTGCGCTCAAAATCGCCAAGGACGCCACCGGCTCGCGATTGCTCGGCGAAAAGATCGCCATCGCCGCGGAAAGCATCCGGGATGGCAAATCCCTCTCCGGCCCGCTGTCACAAGGCGGGCTCTTTCCCGATCAAATCATGGCCATGATCACCGTGGCCGAAGAATCCAACAAACTCGACAAGGTGCTGCTGCAAATCGCCAACACCGTCGAACGCCGCACCAATCAGCAGGTGGATCAATCCGTCCGCCTGATTGAACCCGTCATCTTGTGTCTGGTCGCGGCCGGCATTGGTTTCCTCGCGCTGGGCCTGCTGCTACCCATCTTCACCCTCGCCGGTTCGCTCGGGAAACACTGAGCGGGAACACGGAACGTCGACAAACGCTGAGGGAATTGTTCACTCTGCGGGCAACACCCTTTTCGCGGAGGATAAGGCCACCATGAACAACACCTCCCCTTGGCATCGCTCCTCGGTCCACGCGCCGCTCACGCGCCGGGAATTCCTATGGCGTTCCGGGGGCGGGCTCGGCGGCATCGCCTTGGCATCGCTGCTGAATCACGACCAACTGCTCGGCGGTCCAACCACCGGTTCCGCAAAACTCCCTCCGACCCGTCCGCGTGCGAAACGCGTGATCCAGCTCTTCATGGCCGGTGCCGCCAGCCATGTGGATTTGTGGGACTACAAACCCTTTCTCGAAAAACACCACGGGGAGAAATGGGATCCCGGCGAGGCCGTGGAACTCTTTCAAGATGGACTGGGCTCGACCTTCGCTTCCCCCTGGAAGTTCAAACCTTACGGGCAAAGTGGAAAACACCTCAGCGAAGTCGTAGCTCCGCTGGGTCGCTGCGTCGACGACATGGCCTTCATCCACAATCTGGTGGGCAAGAGTGGCGTCCATTCGCAGGCGACTCTGCTCCAGGCCACTGGTTTCCTGACCCCGGGGTTCCCAGGCATGGGCTGCTGGACCAGCTATGGATTAGGATCGCTCAACGAGAATCTCCCCACCTTCGTGGTGATGCCCGACCTGCGCGGGATGCCCTCGAATGGCGCCAAGAATTGGGACTCGGCGTTCCTGCCCGCGGAACACCAGGGAACTCTGATCCGAGTGGGCTCCGAGAACCCGATTGAAGCCCTCTTCCCGCCCACCGATAGCGGCTACATCACGCCTCAGTCCGAAACCGATGGACTGGCCGCCTTGGAACGGTTGAACCGGATCCACGCGGCAGCACGTCCTGGAGACCAGCGCCTGGAGGCCCGCATCCGCACCTATGAACTGGCTGCCCGCATGCAATTGGCGGCGCCCGAGGCATTGGACCTGTCGAAGGAACCCGCCTGGATTCAAGAGGCTTACGGCATCGACAACTCCACGAAGAAGTGGCCCTCCGAGATCAACGCCCCGGAAGAGACCGACATCATGGGACGGAAGTGCCTCACCGCCCGTCGCCTCATCGAGCGGGGCGTACGCTTCGTTCAAATCTGGTCCGGCAACGACAACAGCTTCCCGCGCCGCAATTGGGATTCGCACGAGAACATCGCCCAAGACCATGGCCCGCTCGCCATGGGCATGGCCAAACCCATCGCCGCCCTCATCGAAGACCTCAAGCAGCGGGGTCTCTTGGAAGACACGATCATTTTGTGGACCACCGAGTTTGGCCGCATGCCCTGTGCCCAAGGCGGCAAGGGTCGCGACCACAACCCGTTTGTCTTCACCAACTGGCTGTGCGGCGGCGGCATCCGCGGTGGCATCACCCACGGCGAGAGTGATCAATGGGGCTACAAGCCGGCCGACCGATCCAACATCACCGAGGTGTATGACATCCATGCCACCCTTCTGCACCTCCTCGGGATCGACCACACCCGACTGACCTTCCGTCACAACGGCGTCGACCGCCGTCTCACCGATGTGCACGGCGAGGTGATTGCCCCCCTGCTCGCCTGAACCCCGGTGACACGAGGGCGAGTGGAGCGACCTAGGTTCGTAGGGTCCGAGGATGGTCCATTGACCCAGTCCGTCTGAGGCAAGTAACTTCCGACCAGCTCCTTCCGCTCCAGTTCGCTTTTGCTTGCCATGCTTTCCTCTCTGCTTGCCGCGGTCGATCCCTGGATTGTCTCTCTCAGTGCCCTGACGGTCTTGGTGACCGTGGGCATGGGGTTTTGGGCGGCCGGTCGCGCCAAGAGCGCCTCCGACTTCTTCGTGGCCGGTCGCGGTGTGTCCGTCGGTTGGAATGCGTCGGCCATTTCCGGAGAGTACCTCTCGGCTGCTTCCTTCATGGGTGTGGCCGGCATGGTGATGTCCAGCGGCTATGACGCCTTGTGGTACCCGGTGTGCTATGCCTGCGGATATCTGTTTCTGTTGCTCTTTATCGCCGGGCCCCTGCGGCGTTTCGGAGCTTACACGATTCCCGACTTTGCCGAAGGCCGATACGACTCACCGCTCTTCCGGAAGATCGCCGTCGTGTTCGTCCTCTTCATCGGATTTTTCTACACGATGCCCCAAATGAAAGGAGCAGGGACCACCCTGGCCTACGTCTTTCAAGAGGTCGATTTTCGCGGAACCTTCCTGGAACTATTGGCGCCTCATGGTGCCGACGGATCCGCGCTGAAGGGGTTTCCCTACTGGGCCGGCGTCGTGGTGGTGGGGGCCGTGATCACCCTGAACGTGGCCCTCGGGGGCATGAAGGGCATCACCCTGGTGCAAGCCTTCCAGTACTGGGCCAAGATGTTCGCCATTTCAGTGCCGGTCTTTGTTCTGATGGCTGTTCAGGGGCACTACGGCCAGCACCTCCAGGCCAACCAACTTCAAAATCCCCCGGCCCAGAGCATTTCCGTGGAGGCTCAACACAGCGCTGAGATGGCAGCCGCTTTGAAGCGGGCACCGCTGTCCGCCAAGGCCCCCGCCGACTCCACCTGGCTCAATCCGTTCGGCCCTCTCACGAGCAAGGCCGCCAAGGCCGCCAAACTGGGCGCCGAGGAATCGAAGCCGTATGCGCTGCTCTACACCTACTCGTTGATCATCGCGCTCGTCTGCGGCACCGCCGGGCTACCTCATATCCTGGTCCGCTTCTACACCAACCCCGACGGAGCCGCCGCCAAACGGACCACCATGTGGGTGATGATCCTCATCGGCATCTTCTACGTCTTCCCACCGGTCTTCGGAGTGATGGGTCGCAACCTGTTGCCCGCGCTCTACGAGGGCAGCGGCGCCAAAGGAACCGACAAGATCGTGCTCGAATTGCCCAAGGTGCTGGATGCGGCCATCGGCAATTCCGGAGCGATCCCCTGGGGATCCATCCTCTCCGGCATGACATGCGCGGGCGCCTTCGCCGCCTTCATGAGCACCTTCAGCGGCCTGCTGGTTTCCATGACGGGAGCGCTCGCCCATGATGTGTATGGACGCATCCTGCGCCCGCAGTCCAGCGCCCAGGAACGCATGCAAATGTTCAAGTGGTGTGCAGTGCTCTTGGGAGGTGTCTCGACGCTGCTCGGATGTTTTGTGGAACAATTGCAGATCAATTTCATGGTTGGGCAGGCCTTCGCCATTGCCGCCGCCAGTTACTTCCCTCTGCTATTCATGAGCGTCTGGTGGCGCGGCATGACCATGACCGGGGCGGCCACCGGCATGCTGACCGGCGGAGTCTGCGCCCTGCTCACGGTAGCACTGACCAACTTCTCCGATCTCAAGTGGTTGCCCCTGGGAGACTTCTGGGTCGCTCATCCCCTGCTCCGCATCCTGTGCGAACAACCGGCCATCTGGTGTGTGCCGATGGCCATCGGGCTGATGGTGGTCGTTTCAAAACTTACTTCGGCCACAGTGCCCACAGACATCCGCATGAAAATGCTCGTGCTGCATGCCCCGGAGGCCTTGGGGCTGCGCCAGGAGTACATCCGGGAACACGAAGGACACTGACGCCGGGGCGCTCTAGGCAGCCTCCGAGACCTGGCAACGCACCCGCGCAATTTTCACGGCGGAAAGCCGAAGGACAACTTGACCACCGAATACTCCGGGTGGATCGAACCATCCGCACAGCGAATGATGAGAGGCGGTTCAACCCAGGTGCGCTTCCGTAGACCCTCCGGAAGGTCCGTGGCCTGATTCATGAGGAAGAGCCCCAGCAAGGGTCCGTCTCCTTCCCTGAGAATCACTGGGCGCATCCGAAGAATGACCAACCCAGCGGCCTGGGCCGCATCGCGCACGCGCTGATGCTGTTCATCGGGGCGAATCGGAAACACGCAGGCAAACACCCCACCCGGTGCCAGATGACGGGCTGCTGTCTGGCAATAGTGGGCCACCGTTCCGCGCAACTCGAAGCGGCAGGCCAATTTCTGGGGATGGGTGCTCTCAACTCCGGTACCGAGAGGGAAATACGGAGGGCTCCCCAGAATGAGATCAAATCGCTCATCCTCACGCAGGACCGAAGGATCGCGCAGATCTCCGCAGCGAATGTCATAGCGATCCACCAGACCGTTCCAAGCCGCCGACTTGCGAGCGAGGCGAACACTTTCGGACTGGGCTTCCACCGTCACGAAACGCGCACCGGGCAGACGCCAAGCGGCAATCATGCCAACCGTGCCAATGCCGCTGCCCAAATCGAGCACAGCCCCGGCTGAGGGACACCCTTGAGTTCCATACCAAGCCGTCAGCACATCATCGGAAGAAAACCGATGACCCTCCACCGCCTGAAACAAACGGAAGTGACCGCTGATGGCATCCAAGCTCTCGCCTGCCTCCACCTCGGGCCCCTCACCCAAAGCTCCGGGCGGAATCGGCCCCGGCTTGGTCCAACCCTTAAACTGCCCTGCAACACTCATCGCCATGCAGGCAACAGTCTCAGACTCTGCCCGCTGGGGCTCAATGTCGGATTGCGAGGGACCCTATTGCGCAACACCGCCGTGGAGATGGCCATTGCCGACCCACGGGTGACCCACAAGAGTGGCCGCATGAGTCACGCCTCATTGCGGATGGCCACAGGGGAAGACGTTGATCTGATTTTGGAACTGATCCAGGCCCTGGCGGATTTCGAAAACTTGGGCGATCAGGTCGAAGCCACGCGTGAACAACTGGTGAAATCCCTGTTCGGCGAAAGACCGGTCGCCGAGGTGATCCTGATCTTTGAGGGTGCGGCTTCAGCCGGTTTTGCCGTCTTTCATCCCAACTTCTCTACTTTTCTGGGGAAACCCGGCCTGCACCTGGAGGACCTTTACATACGCCCCGAATTTCGAGGTCGCGGTCACGGGCGGGCACTCTTGCAGCATTTGGCTCAGTTGGCCGTGGAGCGAGGCTATGGCCGGTTCGAGTGGACCGTGCTGGAGTGGAACGAATTAGCGATCGGGTTCTATCGCCGTCAGGGGGCAGAGATCCTGCCGGAATGGCGCATTTGCCGGGTGACTGGCGAGGCCTTGGATCGACTGGCCAAGAGCTCGCCTCGCAAAGCCATGAACTCAGCCGATACGAATCTGTTGGGCGGAAAGTGATGGCGAGCGAAGCAAATTCTTTCGCAGCACAAGAAGCGAGCGAGGCGCAGGCCATGATGAGGCTCGCGCTAGAGGCCAGTAACGCGCGAACAACGACGCTCTAGCGGAAGAGAAAACAGCCAGCACGACTGATCCAAGGGAACCGTTACGGCTTGGCATTCTCTAGGAACGCTTCCGGGGTAGGAAGAGTTCTCCGAAAGCTCCAATGTCTGCGGCGCCGGACCGCTCGGAGATCGGTCCCTACCCCAGAGGCTGTTTGGGTATGGGACGCGCTCGGAGATTGGTCCTTACCGGGGAGGTCT
>CANHYD010000130.1 GCA_947464705.1 Verrucomicrobiota bacterium
GTAGGGACCGATCTCCGAGCGGTCCGGCACCGCAGACATGGCGCTTTCAGAGAAATCGCCCTACCCCCGGAGCTCACCAGACCTTGGCCAGCCTGTAGCAAGCCCCTCGTCCCTGACCCGAACCGCCTCAGTGGTAGGGACCGATCTCCGAGCGGTCCGGCACCGCAGACACGGCGCTTTCAGAGAAATCGCCCTACCTGGGGAGCTGCCCGGAGAACACCCCGGAAGCTGCCTGGGCAATGCTCTGCCGGTACGATGCAATTGGAACGGGCGTGCTTGCTTCCCCTTCTTCCGCAAGCGCGTCGTTGTTTGCTCATGACGCGCCTCAGCATGGCTCGCTCCTCGTTCTCGCCTCGTCTTGCGAGAGAATCCGCCACGCCACTTTCCTCCCGACTGAATCGTTCTGACTTAGCGCCGGAAGACACTCGAAATCTGAATCGGCACCGGAGCGGGCGAGAATCCGAAGTCCAACCGGCCGCGCGGGACCTCCACCGAAACCTCGTCCGCGTCATTGGCCGAGACCTTCAGCACCCCGCCGGACCGACGAACCCGGAGACGATTCCATCCGTCGCCTCGAAGCGCCGCGAGTTCTGGGATCCGAATGATCGCCCCACCGCGGATCGGACGGAAGACCAGCGGAGGCACCCGGTCGGCGACCTTCCCTTCCCAGCGCCAGTCGAAGATCACCTCATCGCGATGAAACTGGGTCTCCGACCAGAGGATCGACGCCTCACCCCCGAGCCCGGGCAGCCCCCTCAGGGTCCAGTCGCTGGCCTTCCACACCTCAGACCCGGCAGGGACTCGCCAACCACGCAAGGAGCGGCCGTCATAGAGGCTCTTCCACGGTTGAGCATCAGGGGCCGACTGCCCACGCGGAACCTTCGTGGAGGGCAACTCCTGCAGACGCAAGTTGCGCCAGTCCACGATGCCCCCCTCCGACTCCAAGGCGATGTACCCACGCCGCCAATTGCAACCGGTGCCACCGGAGACTTCGACGCCGTTGACGGAGAGTCGGATGACCCCATTGGTAGCCACGATCCGGTAGTGGTTCCACTCCGGAGCACCCAGGCTTCGAGATTCCTTGGGGAAACTACGATCACCGCGACTGGGGGAAAACGGCTTCATGGTCGATCCGTGGATCGGAAAGATGTCGCCATGGGTCGTGAACCAGTCCGATTTGCCATAACCATGGTCGAGGACCTGAACCTCGATGGCTCTCAGAAACGGTTGACCCAGAGCCGGCATCGGGCCTGACCAGATGAAGACCCCTGCATTGCCGCCCGCCTTGAGGTGCCGCCACTCCAACTCCAGGACGAAATTCTCGTACTGGCGCTCGGTGCGCAGGGCTCCGGTTGGAATGCCATCGCAGTGGATCATGCCCTCCCGGACAGAAAACGTCTCCGGGGCGCAGTTGACGTTGACCCACCCCCGCAGATCCCGGCCATTGAAGATCGGCCTGAAGACAGGCTCCGCTCCCGCCACAGGCAGTGCCATGAGGAGGAGAGAGGCCAGAACCGGCGTGGCTGCGGGCCACAGAGAGCGGAAAGCACGGAACATGTCCGAACGCTGCCGGCCCGAGCATCGGTTGAAAAGTCCGGAAGCGGTCTCTCACAGAGCCGCACTCAAACCCCAACCGACACTCAACGGCCGTTCCACTGCTGGTTCTTGATCTTCAATCGTTCCGGAGAGGGCTTGCTCTCGGGCAACAAGGTCATGTTGGTCTCAGAGCCCCACGCCACCTCCCTGAAGTCGACGAACAATGTCCGCGGCACCATCTCCACCACGTGACCAAAAGCTCCCAGCGCCACCGTTCCGGGCAATTGCGTCGTATCCACGAAGTACACCGGACCAAACGGAGTCGAATTGGTGTCCGGACGACTGTAGATGTAGGTGATTGGACCATTGGTCACCCGGGGCGCATTCTCGCCCGGAAACCGGATCGCCACCGGCCCACCGGTCAGCAGCCGCGGGTGATCGATCCGGAGGACCGGAGTTCCGTCCGGCTGCTTGTCGAAGGTCAGGTGCCAAGCCCCGTTGCGAACCCGATAGGCCTCACAACCTCCGTAGATCGTCACATAGAGGAACAACGTGGCGATAAAGATGCCGAAGAACTTCTTCAGAGTTCGCTCGGCATCTGGTGAAAGATCGTTGCTCACAAGGTTCGAAAGATGACCCGCTTCCTGCAGCAGCTCAGGCGTTGTAGGTGCTGGAGCTGACATTGCCCCCGCGCCCGGTCCAATTGGTGTGGAAGAATTGCCCACGAGGCTTGTCCACGCGCTCGTAGGTGTGGGCCCCGAAGTAATCCCGCTGTGCCTGGAGCAGGTTGGCCGGAAGCGTGGCCGAACGGTACTGGTCGAAGAAGGCCAGCGCCGTGCTGAAGGCCGGCACCGGGATTCCCTTCTTGGCCGCCGAGGCCACCACGTTGCGCCAACCCTTCTGGCTCTTCTTGATCTCGGCCCGGAAGTAGTCGTCAAGCAGCAGGTTGGCCAGCTTCGGATTCTTGTCGTAAGCCTCTTTGATCTTGCCCAAGAAACGGGAACGGATGATGCAACCACCCCGCCACATCAGGGCGATGCCGCCGTAGTTGAGCTTCCATCCGTATTCCGCGGCCGCCGCACGCATCAGCATGTAACCCTGAGCATAGCTGACGATCTTGGAGGCATAGAGGGCGCTCTTGATGTCTTCGATGAAAGCCTGCCGCGCCTTGGGATTCTTGGCCGCACTCAGCAATGGCTTCGGTCCCTTGAGCTTGCGCGATGCCTTCACTCGCTCGTCCTTCATGGCGCTGACACAGCGGCTGAAAACGGCCTCGGCAATCAACGTGACGGGCTGGGCCAAATTGGCCGAATCGATGACCGTCCATTTGCCGGTGCCCTTCTGACCGGCGGTATCGAGGATCTTGTCTACCAGCGGCCCACCATCGGCGTCCTTGAACGCCAAGATGTCGCGGGTGATTTCCACGAGAAAGCTGTCCAACTCTCCCTGGTTCCAGTCGGCGAAGACCTGGTGCATCTCGTCGGCGCTGAGACCCAAGCCGTTCTTGAGAATGTTGTAAGCCTCGCAGATCAGCTGCATGTCACCGTACTCGATGCCGTTGTGGACCATCTTCACGTAGTGGCCCGACCCGCCATCTCCGACCCAGTCACAACAGGCCGCACCTCCATCCACCTTGGCGGAGACGCCCTGAAAGATGTCCTTCACGGCAGGCCATGCCTTGGCTGACCCGCCGGGCATGATGCTGGGGCCACGTCGGGCTCCCTCTTCGCCACCGGACACACCGGTTCCGATGAACAGCAACCCCTTGGACTCGCAATACTTCACCCGTCGCTCTGTGTCGCCATAGAGCGAGTTGCCGCCATCAATGATGATGTCCCCGGCCGATAAGTGCGGCACCAACTGCTCAATGAAGTCATCCACCGCCTGGCCGGCCTTGACCAACATCATGATCCGGCGCGGCGTCTTGAGTTTGGATACCAACTCGGCAATCGAGTGGGCCCCCTGGACCTGGGTTCCCTTGGCCTCACCGGCTAGGAATTCATCCACCTTGGAGGTCGTCCGGTTGTAAGCCACGACGGTGAAGCCGTGGTCGTTCATGTTGAGAATCAGGTTCTGGCCCATGACCGCCAGGCCGATCAATGCGATGTCTCCAGTGGGGTTGCTCATGCGTGCAGTCTCGTTGAGGCAGCCACCGTATCGGTCGGCTTGAACAGCAGGCGAGAGGGAATTTCAAGATCGGAGGCGACAGCCGCCCTGCTGCTTGCGCCCCGATCGAAGCTTGCTACCGTCCGGAGCCTTCCGGCGTGCTCAACTGCTAGTCCGGCAAAGCGAATCTCATTTATGGCCCACGAACTTGCCCCCCTCCCCTACCCCAAGGACGCGCTCGAACCCCACATCGACGCGCTCACCATGGAGATCCACCACGGCCGTCACCACAAGGCCTACGTGGACAACCTCAACAAAGCGATCGCCGGAACTCCGGTCGAGGCACTCTCGCTGGAGGCCCTGATCGGCAATCTGGCAGGTGTCCCTGACGCGATCCGAACCCCGGTCCGCAACAACGGCGGAGGCCACTGGAACCACACCTTCTTCTGGAACCTCATGGCACCCGGCAAGGGCGGCACGCCCTCCGGCGATCTCGCCACCGCCATCGACGCGACCTTCGGATCCTTTGCTGAATTCCAAGCCAAGTTCGAGGCCGCCGGCATTGGCCGCTTCGGTTCCGGTTGGGCTTGGCTGGTGGTCAACGGTGGCAAGCTGGAGATCGTCTCTACGGCCAACCAAGACAATCCGCTGATGGGCAAAGCCATCGCCGGATGCGAAGGCAAGGCCATCCTGGGCGTCGACGTCTGGGAGCACGCGTATTACTTGAAGTATCAGAACCTGCGTGCGGCCTATCTCAAGGCCCTGTGGAACGTGATCGACTGGAACAAGGTCGGAGCGTTGTACGCCGCCGCGAAGTAAGTCCCTGCCATCAACCTCGAACGGCGCCGCTACCCCTTTGTGGGAGTCGGCGCCGTTTTGTTTAGCCCTGAGCCCGGTCCATGGGCCAATCAAAGCCTCCTACGAGGGCGCCCAGCAGCGACGGGCGATACTCAAGGCCCAGTCCCAATCGACGTCGCGACGCATGTCCCGACTCAGGACCTGGCTCATTCCAGAGAGCCTGCCCGGATGGCCGCGGCCAGAGCGCTCAAGTGGGGGCCCACCGCGAAGCGCTTCTCGTATTCACGGCGAAGACTCCTGCCATCCACACGTTCCACGACCGTGTGAAGGGCGCGGGCCAAGGCCGGAACATCCCTTGGAATACACAACCCAGGATAGTCTGCTGGAAAATACTCGGGGATGGAACGCCACCGGGTCGTGACGCACGGCAACCCGTAGGCCAATGCCTCGATCAGGTTCAACGGTTGCCCCTCATTGGCGAAATAGGTGGGAAACAGGAACACATCCGACTGCCGGAACAAGAGATCCTTCTCTAAGCCCGAGACAAAACCCGCGATCTCCACGCATCCGGCTATATCCGAGCGTCCGACACGCTCCCGAAACTCCGCCTCTTCGGACTCCGACAAAAAACTCCCGGCCACGGTGAGTCGGAATCGACGCCCCGAATCGCCCATCCGATTCGCCATCACCACCGCCTCGACTGCCCCAAAAAGGCCTTTGTCTCGCGTGCAATGCGCCATGAAGAGAACCTGCGTTTCCAATCGCTCCGGACCACCACCCGCGCGCCGCGCTTCCAGGGTCTCGGCAAAATCCGGACAAGGATCTGGGATACCATTGCTCACCACGGTCACAGATCGCGGACTGAGAACTTCGGCATCAGCCCGGTTGCTGGCAGCCAACACGATGGCTTGCTGCACCCGGCCCAAACAGACCCGAGCCAGCCACCGTTCCCAAAACCAAGATTCGCTTTCCAGCCAGGCTCCTAGCCCGACCGCGTGCCAATGCAAAATCACCCGATCAAACCGCCACCGAATCCAACCCATCACCAGAAAATCGCGGTACAACGAGGCTCGCTTCGGTGGGGACGGAATGTAATAGAGGGTCCGGCATCCGTGTTTTCGCGACAACGCAATCGCCTGCCTGCAGTACCCCAGCAGCGCTCGAACCTTGCCTCCTCGGACTGAGCCCACATCCGCTATGCCGGACGAGAGGCGGGCATCGACGTGGAGCACTTCGATGCCGAGGTCTGACTGGGCTCGAAAACCGTCTACCATCAGCCTCACCATTTGGCTCTGCCCATGGTGAGGCGGCGGCACATGTGCAAACACGAGGAGTTTCATTGAGGACTCAGCAGAAAAGCCATGTCAGATCAGGCCCTTTGAGACGAAAAGCATTGCCTCAAGCGAAATCCAAAGCGACTCTTTCATCGGAGTTCGGGACGTAGCTCAGCCCGGTAGAGCACTTGGTTTGGGACCAAGACGTCGCAGGTTCAAATCCTGTCGTCCCGACCATTTCCTCTTTGTTGGTCAACGACCTGGGTTCATGGTCATCAAAGCCGGATCCGCCCATCACGGACCACTCTAGGAACCCAACCCACCTCGCAACTGGGGTTGAAGCGCCTCCAAAAACCGCCTCAAGCTCGGCCCCTGTCCCTCGCCGAAACGCTTCCGGAGCTCGTCCTGAAACCACTTGTCAGCACTGGAGCGCGGCTTGATGGAGTTCATCCGATGAGAGGTCCAGAAAAAGCCCAGTAACCCGGAGTTCGATGGCTATCCACCGCACTGTTTTCCAAGTTCCGGTTCAAGTGCAGCGTTCCCTCTCACATCGTGTCCTCGGTCTACGACCTTGTCTTCACGTTCGATCCTTCAGTCGCAAAACGACCTGCTAGGATCTCGGCAGACATCTCCGGCGTCATCGTCACCGGCTTGCAGCGGCACTCGCGTTACGGCAGCCCCGGAAATTTCCCTGGGTCACGCACACCCTCCTCCACACTTATAACCGTCGAATCTGCGCCCAAGGGTTCCGTACAAGACCTGGACTTTGAAGATTTGGGCCTTCTTATCCCCCACGTTCGACTCGTATCCGCTTCCTGATCGTAAGCGTCACCCGGAGCACCACTACCGAGGGATGCGTTGATCAGGGTAAGTTGGCGGCATGGACACAAATGCGAGTGTATCCCTGCTGAAAGAGGACTTGGCTGGCCGGATCCGAGTCCCGGCTGCGA
>CANHYD010000131.1 GCA_947464705.1 Verrucomicrobiota bacterium
ACGAATTCGAGAGTGCCCGGCGCATTCGCGATGGCATCAAGATTCGTGTCGCTCAGGAAGACATCGATCGAGATCTCAGCAGCACCTCCTCGGTGGAGACCATCAACGAAGCGCTCCCCGGTACCAACCCGGTGCGTCCCAAGAAGGCGGTCAACATCACCATCGGCGTGGTCTTTGGTTTGATCCTGGGCATTGGTCTGGCGTTCTTCATCGAATACCTCGACACGTCGGTGAAGACCATCGACGACGTCGAACACGCCTTGCAGGCGCCGGTTCTCGGGGTCATCCCGCAGAACGTCGGAGCGCTCATGTCCGAGGGTGCCGACAGCCCGCACGCCGAAGCGTATCGAGTCTTGCGAACCAACATCTTGTTCTCTCGCAAAGACACCAATTGGCGCACGATGACTGTCGTTTCCGGCGGCGCCGGCGAGGGCAAGTCCACCACCATCTTCAATTTGGCGACCGTCTTCGCCCAGAACGGCAACCGAGTGCTCATCGTGGACTCCGACCTCCGCCGTCCGAGCCTCCACAAGATTCTCAACGTGGCCAACAACTTGGGGTTGACCAATTACCTGTTGAAGCAGAACCGTCTTGAAGAGGTGATTCAGACGACGCCGGTTCCGTCTCTCGACTTCCTGCCCTCGGGCCGTCTGCCGAGCAGTTCCATCGGTATCCTCAACTCAGCGGCCATGAAGGAGTTCATCGCCGAGGCCAAGAGTCGCTACGACTTCGTGTTCTTCGATTCGCCGCCGATCATGGGCGTCAGTGACGCTTCCATCTTGGCCAGTGAAGTGGACATGGCCGTGTTGGTGGTCCAGTACCGCAAGTACCCGCAACAAATGACCCTCCGCGCCAAGCAGATGGTCGAGAAGGTCGGTGGTCACCTCTTGGGTGTCGTGTTGAACAACATCAACATCAGCCAAGACAGCTACTACTACTACTACAGCGGCTACTACTACGATTACTACTCCAAGAGCGAAGACAGCAAGCCGGACGGTGAGCGCAAGTTGTCCAAGAAGAAGCGTTCTGACGCCAAGCCTGCTGAGATCGCCGTCACCGGTTCCGAGCCCAAGGGTTCTGAAATCAAACCGGGCAAGGAGACCAAGTATTGAGCCGCCGTCCGGATGCCTTTAGACTCCGCGAACTAATCAACATGATGCTTCGATTCGGTCAAAACGGGATGTGTGCGTTGGTGCTGCTGATGGCTGTTCTCTGGGGCGGGTGCCAGACGGGAGCCGGACCGGCCACTCCTCCGGCTGCCACTTCGGCTACCGCGTCGGTGGTTCCTGCCGTGGGTGCCTCGGGCACCAATGGTGGGTTTAGCATCGACCGCATCGCGGTGGGCGATGTCATTCGCGTGATGTACGAGGCCTCGGTCCCCATCGCCCCGACTGAGATCCAGGTGCCGGAGACCGGGTTGGTGACTATCCACATGGGCGAGCAGGTCCAGGTTGCTGGCAAGATGGCGGCCGATGTCTCCAAAGACATCCGCGACCTTTTCACCGTCAAGAAGCAGATGTACAAGCGCCTTTCGGTGAATGTTCAGGTGCTGGGCCGTACGGTTTCCGTGGGCGGAGAGGTTCGCGCCACGGGCTCCTTCCCCTTCGAGGGCGGAATGACTGTTCTCAAAGCCATCAACCGCGCCGGAGGTTTCACTGAGTACGCCAATCGGCGGGAGGTGCGCGTTACCCGCGTCAATGGCCAGCAAGTCACCGTGGATTGCAAGGCGGCGATGAAGCGGCCGGAATTGGATGTTCCCCTGTACCCGGGTGACCGTATCGAGGTGGTCCGTAGCATCCTCTGAGCGTTCCATTCCAGGTTGACCGTCCTATCCAAGTTCGTGGTCGGGAGACGGTGGAAAACCAGGATCGGCACATTTCGCTCGGCAGATCCGATTGGAACCCTTCGGCGTTGATCAGTACCATTTCTGGATGTTCGAGTTCCGACCCTCTGGCTCTCCGGCCCACGCTTGGAGCGACGCTGTTTTGTCCATTGGTCGGGATCCCGCCAACGGTTGGGTGCTGGCCTCGTCGGGAGTATGGGCCCGACACGCTGAGGTTCAGCGAGGTTCGGATGGTCGCCTGACGATCCGCAGCCTGGGTGATTCGGTGGTGGCCATCAACGGAGTCCCGGTCCGTGAGGCCACCCTGCGTTGGGGTGACACCGTTTCACTCGGAGCGACAACCGCTCGATTCTACCTGGCGGCACCCACCCAGCGGGGATTGTCTGGCTGGGAACGCACGCTTTGGATCACGTTGGGTCTTTGTCTGCTGGCGCAAGCGGGACTGTTGATCGAGTTGCAGCGATAAGGTTGGGGGTGTGGCCCCGGCCCCAATCACGCTGCCAGCCTCCTCAAAACGGAAAAGGATCCTGCGTTCTCCTGGTGGGGTTTCCTCGATTTCGACGGGTTCAGCCCGAGGCCAACGCCAAGTCCTTCAGGTCGGCCCGGATGCATTCATAGCTCACGGCAAACTGGGCGACGGTCGGGTCGGGAGTCTTTCCGTGGCGTTCGCAATACTGGGCGTACGCGCCCGTCCACCAATTGGAATGCTGAGTGAAACCCTCCGAACGCCACCGCTCCCAGTTCATCAGGACCTTGCTCCAGCAGGCGTCGCCGTAGGCCACGGCCTCATGGGGCGAGGGCATGTCAGAGACGTACCAGTCCCGGCCGACACGTGCGTGCAGCACCTCATCGGCCCAGTCGAAATCCTGGAAAGTGGCTGCCAGCGGGCTCCCCGCCATGATGGCTGTTTCCCACTCGTGCCGTTTGCCGGTCTTGGGCATGAGTCCTTGCTCGATGAAGTAGAGGACGGCATGCCGCTCCTTCGGTGTGAGCTGGGTGTTCAACCCGAGGGACCAGGTGAAGTTGATGGCCACCTGCTGGGGCCAATCGATGCCGGCGCTGGCGAAGCCCACCTCGCCCATCATCGCATGGCGAGATTCATCCCAGAGTTGGCGGCTCATGTCCCGATAGTAGCCCCAAGGCTTGTCCGGTGTTTGAGTGATGATGCTGGACATCATCTCCGGCACATCGATTTCTCGCAGCCGTTTGTAGTACATCATCAGCACCTTGGCTTCGGCCGGTTGCTTCGGATCATACAGAAACACCTCCGCATTGACCCCCATGTTGTAGGGATCCGGGAAGCGCTCATCCCGTTGGGGCCGGGGATCGTACTGCCAGGGTTGTGCCGAATGAAGGCGCGCCGGCAGCGGGGCCTCCGCACCGCTTGTTGAGTTGCCATCTAAGCCGCCAGCCGCGGCAATGGCCTGTCTGAGAACGCCGAGTGCGGGTTGGGCGGCGGCCCGTGCATCGCCGGAGACCAAGCTGGAGATGGCCTTGCGGCCGTAGTGGTGCATCGGCTCCAGGTCGAGCTGGGCGATGCGCAGGAGACGCACGGTGGGTTGATCGGCCAGCGGGTGGGCATCGGTCCCGTGGTGGGTCATCGCACTGAGCAATGCCGGCAAGACGACCTCGTACAGGCCGAGCAGCAGCAGGTCGCGGGGGGCCGAGAGCAGCTCATCGAACGCCAACGCCAAGCCTTCGTGGGGAACCTTGTCCAGCCCGAGCGGGGGTTCACGCATTTCGCCCACGCGAGTCCGAAGCGCACTGACTTGCTCAGCACAGAGCCACGCTTGATGGCTCCAAGCCATCTTGAGTTCGTAGATTGGCTCCGCGGTGATCCGGGCTGTCAGGATGCCGTGGATGCGGCGCAGGACGTAGTGGTGACGCTTGAGACGCCGCACACTCTGTTCGACGGACAATCCCGGGCGCTCGGCCTCGGCGAAGGAGCAAAGACCGGCCAAGGGCGGCAGATTTTGATACGTCTGGTAGCCAGCTGTGAACGCGCTTTGCGGGGAAGGATCGATGGGCACACTCATGGGTTTGCTGATGTTCCAGATAGGTAAAGCCGGGAGAGGGGCGGGGCAACCACCGGGTTGGGTTGTCCGAGGTGTGGTCGCGGGATCAGGCGGGTTGCGAGGGTTTCCAGTCGATGAGGCGCAGTTGGAGGAAGCGGCGTCCTCCGTAGTCGCCGGCCTCAGGGATGACGGCCAAGTCGAAACGCCCCTCGGGAACCGGGCGATCGCCAGCACCCCACCAGACGGTCTCGACGGGCGTGCCTCCGTCGGTGACCCAGAATTTCCAGTGCTGCTCTTTCAGGCGCTGCGGTGGGCGGGCATGGGTGAGTCCCCGAACGGCCAGCTGAACCACCGGGTTGCCCATCCCGAACGGCTCCATACGCCGGAGGTCGGCCACCACCGGTAGGCTCAAGGATCGCAGGGGAATGGATGCGTCGATGCGGACCTCGGGTTGGAGGTGTTCGGGTCGCAGTCGTTCCCGAGCCAGATTATTGATGCGCTGGCGGAAGGCTTCGAGTCGCGCCGGGTCGATCGAGAGTCCGGCGGCCATGGCATGCCCACCATGCTTTTCCAGCAGGTCAGAGCAATCCCGAAGGGCCCCCGCCAGGTCGAACCCGGAAACGCTCCGACCGGATCCTCGCCAGAGGGTTCCGTCGCCGCCCAGGATGAGGGTTGGCCGGTGGAACTCGCGCAGCACCCGAGAAGCGACGATCCCGACGACGCCGATGTGCCAGGAAGAATCTCCCTCCACGATGACCAGATCGCGCTGTGGGTCGAAGCGGTTTCGCACGCGTTCTCCCGCCTCTTGGGCGATGCGTTTCTCGACCTCCTGACGCTCGCGATTCTGTAGGTCGAGCACTTCGGCCAGACTTTGGGCCTCGGCCTCCCGGTCGCAGAGCAGCAGTCGCAATGCGTCTTCTGCGGTCTCCAGGCGTCCAGCGGCATTGAGACGAGGCCCGAGTTGGAAGCCGACTTCGTAGACTCCCATTGGGCTGCGTGTCCGGGACACTCGTTTGAGTGCCTGCAATCCCACCCGCGAAGTGCCATCGAGCCGCTCCAGACCCGCGTGGACGAGGATTCGGTTTTCGCCGATCAACGGAACCAAGTCTGCGACCGTGCCCAGCGCCACCAAGTCGAGCAATGGCTTGAGGTTGTAGGTGTCGAACCCAGCCAGGCCTGACTCGCGTCCGTGTTTGACAAGGGCGTGGGCCAGCTTGAAGGCCAGTCCGGCTGAGCAGAATGGAGCGCTGGCTGCATCCGGGGAGCGCAAGGGATTGACCAGGGCTAGAGCCGGCGGCAATGGGTCGCTGAGCTGGTGATGGTCCAAGACTAAGACATCCACTCCGCGACTGTTGAGCCAGGCGATCGGATCCACGGCGGTCGAGCCGCAGTCGACGGCCAGCAGCAGGGAGGTGGGGTGGCGGGCCAGGCAGTTCTCCACGCCAGCCTGGCTCAGGCCGTAGCCTTCGTCCCTCCGGTGGGGCAGGTACTGGGAGCACTGCCATCCGAGCGCGGTGAAGACTTCCGTCAGGATGGCGGTGGAGGTGACTCCATCGACATCGTAGTCGCCGAAAATCACCAGTGGTTCGTTTCGCTCTCGGGCGAGGAACAGTCGGTCGATCGCCAACCGGATGTCGGGAAGGATCATCGGGTCGGACAAGGATCTCAGGCGGGGGTCGAGGAAGGCATCAGCAGCCTCGGTGGTCACGATTCCCCGATTGACCAAGCAGGTGGCCACCAAGCTTGAGAGCCTCCGTTCGTGACGCAGGGCTTCGGCGCATTCGGGAGGAGGGGTTGCTAGGACCCAGCGGGAATTCAAGAGGACGAACCCTTCCCGCCCTTGCGGTCCTGATGATTGGAGAACACCGAGGCCAGGATGGAGAGCAATATCAGGCTGATGACCACAGCAAGCGACACGTACTTGAGTCGGTCTCCGAGCAGTTTTAGCAGGGGTTCTTCGGCCAGCATCTTGGCACCGATGAAGACGAGCACCAGCGCCAGGCCTTTCTTCAAATGCCGGAAGTAGCCCATCGCGCTGGCGAGGACGAAGTAGAGGGACCGGAGGCCCAAGATGGCGAAGATGTTGGAGGTGAAGACGAGGAAGGGTTCTTGAGTGATACCGAAGATGGCTGGGATGGAATCGAGGGCGAAGACCACATCGGTCGTCTCGACGACGAAGAGCACCACGGCCAGTGGGGTGATCATCCAGCGCCCGTTTGAGCGGGTGGTGAAGTGTTCCTGATCGAACTCGGCGCTGACGGGCAGGCAGTGACGCACCAATCGCACCACGGGATTCCGGGAGAGATCTGGCGGTTTATCGTCCTCCCGGATCAGTAGCATTTTTGCCCCGGTGATCAGCAGGAAGGCTCCAAAGACATAGAGAGTCCAATGAACCCTTTGGATGAGTTCGCTGCCCAACCAGATCATTCCACCTCGGAGCACCAGTGCCCCGAGGATGCCCCAGAAGAGGACTCGGTGTTGCCACCGTTGGGGAACTCCGAAGTAAGTGAAGATGACCGCGATGACGAAGACGTTGTCCATGGAGAGGCACAACTCGACGAGGTAGCCGGTCAGGAATAGTGCGGCGGTGGAGGTATCCCAACCGGGGATGGTTCGAGGAGCTACGAGGGTGCCGAAGAGAAAGGCGCAGCCGGCCCAGATGGCGGTCCACAACAGGGCTTCTCCAGCCCGGACCTCCCGGCTCTTCCGATGGAACAGGCCGAGGTCCAGCGCCAATGCGCCGAGGACAAAG
>CANHYD010000132.1 GCA_947464705.1 Verrucomicrobiota bacterium
GGCTAGAACCTCCCAGGTAGGGACCGATCTCCGAGCGGTCCGGCACCGCAGACGCGGCGCTTTCGGAGACATCGCCCTACCTCCGGAGCTCGCCTGAGTTTGGCCAGTTTGTGGCGAGACCTGCGTTCCTTCCCCGAAGGCCTCCCAGGTAGGGACCGATCTCCGAGCGGTCCGGCAACGCAGACATTGGCGCTTTCGGAGAAATCGCCCTACCTCCGGAGCTCGCCTGAGTTTGGCCAGTTTGTGGCGAGACCTGCGTTCCTTCCCCGAATAACTTCCGGGGTAGGGACCGATCTCCGAGCGGTCCGGCACCGCAGACGTTGGCGCTTTCGGAGACACCGCCCTCCCTCCAGAGCTCGCCAGAGAATGCCAACCCCATAGTGCACCCCAGAAGCGTCCCGGAGAATGCCCAGCCAAAACGGTTTCATGGGATCCGTCGTGCTGGCTGCGTCATCTGCTGCTAGAGCTTCGTTGTTCGCTCGTTACGGGCCTCAAGCACGAACCTCAGCGAGGCCCGCGCCTCGCTCTCACCTCGTCTTGCGGAAGAATCCGCCATGCTATCGCTGTTCTCCCCACTGAATCGTTCCGGCTCAGAACATCCGTTCGGTGTTCGGAGTGGCGGAAGGCCAGGGCCAGTCCCGATCTTCGCTGATGCTGTTGTTTTTCCGGTTCCGGGTGCGGTAGACCCCGCCGTCGTCCTTCCCATCCGGGCCTACGCTCCAGAGTTCGAAGCGGCCGTCCTCCGTGCGTCGGTAGTGGAAGGGTTGTCCACTCATCCAATCGTCCGGTAGGGCCTTCAACGTCGCCGGCCCCAGGTCGGACAGCGATTCGGGATAGCGCCCGTGGGCGCCGTGGTATCGCTCGAGGGCGCAGGCGACGGCTCCCAGTCGCGCCAGGGTGATGACACGCTGGGCACGCTGCGACGCCTTGCCCAGCGATGGTAAGAGTCGGCGGACCAGGAAGTTGCGCGGGGTCGTGTGCGTGCTGGCCTCGAGAAGGAACCGGTCGGCGACCTCATCCAAGGCCCGGGCCTCCTTCAGCGCCTCCGTGCGAGCGGCGGGTTTCATGGCGGTCCGGGCCGAGTCGAGCAGGATCTGGTATCCCAGCATCAGTTGGGCCTGGTTTTGTCGGAACCAACCGTCGGGCATCAGGACGGAGATCGCGGTCGAGTACTCCTCTGCTTCGCTGGGCGAGTTGTTTCCGCCCAGGGCGTCCAATTGATGCAACCGGCCGAGGCGATCGGCGAGGATGCGCTCGAGTTCGTAGCCGGCGACGTTCCGCTCGCATTCGATGGCCCGGACGAGCCCCGGGGCGTAGTCGCGTCGGCTCAGGACGTCTTGAAACCGGGCCAACTGCTCGTCCGACCACCGATGGTCGATGAGGCCTTCCCAAAGCGCGTGCAGGGCGATGGTATCGCACGCGTAGCGCACCAATTGGCTGATTTGGTAGGGGTCCTCGCGCAGGCTGTCCCCCAATCGGAAGGCCAGTACCACATCCGCAGCGGCCTCGGCGGTTTGGCCTTGAGCCAACCGCGCGGCGGAGCGCAGAGCGAGGGATCGGGTCTTCGATCTGATATGCCCCACTGAGTTCAGCACCGCGCTGAAACCCTCCTCGTAATGGTGGGGATACCGGTTGTGCGGGCGATCGGAGGCCGCCTGGAATTCCGCCAGGACGGGATCGAGTTTCGTGAGGGCCTGGAGCACATCGGCCGCGGGGTTTCCCGGGGTTTCTGGGATCGGGTAGGCGACCCACTGGACACCGGAACCATAGGAACCGCGAGCGGGGCGATGGAGGGCGTTGGAAGTCGAGGTGCGGAAGGCGACGGCCCAGGCCGCTAGATCGGTCCGGCCCTCCGGCGTTTTTTCCGGTGGCACTCCCAGTCGATTCTTGGGCGTCGGGACGTTCGGGAGAGACAATTCCCGGGTGACCTCGCTCCAGTTGGTGTCGGCCCATTGGAGAGTACTGTTTCGGCCCGAGGCGTCGGTCGTCCGGGTGTAGTGGAAATGGCTCCAGAACGGGGTGGCGAAGAAGTTCTCCTCGTCGCGGACGGGGGGCGGGATGATGCAGGCCAACTCCAGGCATTCGCCCCGGGCTTTCAGGGTCGCCCGGGTTTGTCGCCACACCAAGGCCCCGCGTGCGTTCTCGATCGCATGGAAGAGGAGCAGGGGAGTTGCCACGAAAACGAGGGCGGCGTAGGCGACGGACGGGAAGGCGCCGGTCCAGAGCCTCAACCGGGGCCAGGGCTCCGGTGCCGAGGTGTCCGGGGTTGAATTGAGGCGTTGGGCCCGATGGTTCCAACAGCGCCTCGAAAGCAGGCTCCACGAGAGTCCGGCCAAGAGCCCGAATTCGGCTGCGGCTCCGGTCATCCAGCCTTGCATGGAGGCCAACAACTCCGAGGTCTCGGCCGAGGCGACGCCGCTGAGGGCCAACCAGAATCCCACCCACGAAACCAACGCTGACAGGCTGCTGCCTGCCGCGGTGACCGTCAGCACGCGGATCCACGAATACCGGGCCACCGGCTGCGGCATCCAGGGCCGGACAAACCCCCAACACAAGGGGCGTTCGTTCCAACGGAGCAGGAATTCGGGCAGGGAGAGCATAGGAATAGGGTTAAAAATAATTCGATCACGGTATCGTTGAGCTTCGGAAACCTCGCTTTGTCAGATTGGACATTCGATGGGGAACCTTTGGAACGGAGGCCGATCCTCGTGGCCCAGGATCGGAACTGCGGGGCTGCGGAGTTGGGAACGCGGGCGCGGCGTTCGGGATCGATCGGCGGGTTCGAGAAAACGCCGCGGCGGTGTCTGCGTCGACGCGGGCTCGTCGAGCGATTCCCTCACGTGGGCCAGCTCCCACAGGGCCATCCGCTCGGCCCGGACCACGGCCGCTTGCTCCGGTGCCAAGCGAGGCGTTGAACGGGCCATCAGATCGGTCTCGCTGCGGCTCAACGTCAGCATCGCCAAGGCACCGGCCCATAATAGTCCCAAGGTCCTCCAGACCGGCGCGCTGTCGCCGCCACCGGCTGAGGCGCGATGGGAACGCGGCTCCGGGCGGGCCTGATGGGTCCGGATGGCCCGGGCAAGGTCGTCGATGACTTCCGGGGGCACCGACCGCAAAGCGTGCCGGCTCAGTCGTTGTTCAAACTCATCGTTCATGGAGGGGGAGGGATCGCGGACGGTGGATTAGTGAAGCTGGTTGTAGAGCGAGCGCAGGAGTGACCGGAGTTTCTCAAGGCCATAGCGGTAGCGACTGGCCGCCGTGTTGGGCGAGATCTCCAGGGTCCGTCCGATGGACTCGAAGGTCATGCCTTCCCACAATTTCAGGTGCACCACGGCGCGTTGATCGGCGGGCAGTTCGCCGAGGGCGGCGCTCAACGCCTCGGCGTGGGCAGCGTCATCGGGGTTGGCGGGCAGGTTGAAGAGATCGGCGCGGGCCTGACCGGCCGCCTCGTGCGCCCGGAGTCGGGAGGCGCGGCTGCGCAGATGGTCCAAAGCCAGGTTGTGGGCCGACCGAAACAGGAACGCCCGCGGCTCACGAACCCCGTCCAGCCGTTCGGGGTGCCGGGCCAGCGAGACGAACAGTTCCTGGAGCAGGTCCCGGGTGTCCGCCTCGTTGCGCGTCAGGTTCAGCACGAAGGGGTACAGTGCCGGCGTATGCTGCCGGCAGAGGTCTTCCAGGGCTGAAGGATCGCGGTTCACGGTGGGGGCAATTCCAACACCACGACGGATCTCGGTGAACCTTTTGTCTACTGGCGGCTCAGGAGTCGGGTGCCTTGGATGATTCTCGCCCAGTCTTGGGTTTCCCGGACCGACACCGCCGATGGGACTCGAACTCGATGGAGAAGGGGACTGGATGGGGATTCCAGGGACAGGCTCCACGGGGGGCGGATAGGGCTCTTGGTGTTGGCAAATCCGGGGAAAAACAAAAAAACGCTAATCTTTGCGAGACAGATTGACGATGGGCTGTGAGAGCCCCACGGACGGTGGCTTCATGAAGTGATACCCAAGCTTGGGACACCTATGAATAGGACGAGGAAGTCATATGAATAAACTGGATCGAACCTGGAAACGGATCAAAAGATCAAGTGTCTGGACAAAATGATGTAAACACATAAACTTTTCATTTAATTGAAACGATTGAAAACAATCGCCCCCCGTTGCAAAGCAGGCGGTTCGATCCCCTGCGGATTCCGTCAAAGTGATGGATTCCTCTACAGCGATTCTCACTCGCTGATGCATCAGACCCATTCCTGCTCTCACCCGTCGTGGGCCTGGGAAATGGAGCCATCGCGGGCCTTCACCTTGGTGGAATTGCTGGTGGTGATTGCCATCATCGCAATTCTGGCGGGCTTGCTCCTACCGGGTCTGGCTTCGGCCCGGTCGAAGGCCGTTTCGGTGCAGTGCCTCAATCACCTGCGGCAATGGGGGTTGGGAATTCAGCTGTACGCCACCGATGAACGCGATGCCATCCCTCGCGATGGGACCGATGGCGGTGGCCAGTACGGCGTCGATACCGGCGCGGTGGAGGGCCCCGGCAGTCCGCGAGATCCCTTGGCTTGGTTCAATGCCCTGCCGCCCTTCCTCGGACAGCGACCGTTGGCCGGGTTCGCCACCAACGCCAGTGCGACCGATCCGAAGCAGATATGGCCATTTCCGGGCAAGCAGGGCGGATTTTTCCACTGCGCCGGGGCCCGGGCTGCCAGTGGCGACCAGTTCATGAAAGGGGGGGCCTTCGGACTCTTCAGTTACGGCATGAACCTCGACCTGAAGCTTCAGTCCTCCATCCGTAATGGAGTCCAGGGCAACAGTTACGAGTATCCGTTGATGCCCCGGCTCAGCGCGATGCCCAACCCGGCGGCGACCGTGTCGCTGTTGGATCAGGCTTTCAGCCCGACACTGGAAACTTGCACTCCGGATCCGACGCGGAACGGGGTCTTTCCGGCGGCTCGCAGTGAGCGATTGGCGCTGCGGCATGGGATGGGAAATCGTGGCGGCGCCAATCTGACCTTCCTCGACGGGCATGCCCAATTCTTCCGCCGCGATTATCTGATGAATCCCACTCCGGGGCGTGAGGAGAAATTCCTCAGCGACGTGATCTGGAATCCCAACCGAGAGCGGTACTGATCCCATTGGGATTTCAGTGGAACGCAGTTTCTTCCGAAAAGGGAGTGGGGGACTTCTGGCAGAAATAGCACCCGAAGTCCCGGTTTCCCGAGCCATTCGGCTTTCAAAAAGGGCCTTCGATCCAGCAAGGCAGGGTGATAACTGTCAAAAATATATTAATATCGAAGATCTAGATCCCGGTTGGTGCGTTGACTGGCTGAACGCGTTATTTTTGATCAATAGGTCGGTTCGGATTTTATAATTGTTATCGTAAATGAAACCCAATTTGCCTGCTATGGGGCGACTTTTCCATCCGAGCGGAGCTTTTGACCAGACACGGGCTATCGTATTCCTCTGCGCGCTGATCTTTGGCAGTGTGTGTGGAACGGTTCACGCGATCGATGACATCCCGGAAGGAGGATTCCGATGGATTCAGGGTTATGACGGCAATGAGCCCACGGCCGGTTTTCGCGTTGATGGACGGCTTCGCATTGAAGCCCCGGACGAGCCCCAGCCAGTGGGGATTAATCTCAGTTCAGGGCGGATCGACGTGGGCACCACCGGAGAGATTCTCGTGCAATACGGCCCGGGTGGTTCCCGGTTCATCAATGGCGATCTGGTGAACGAGGGGTTGGTTACCCTCAAGTCGGTGCTCCTCTTCAGCCGGGACGGGGCCGAGTGGGTCAACCGGGGTGTCATCGAGGCCGCCACCTACATGGGGCTGGGAATCACCGGCAAGGGGGCTCGTTTCCGGCAGGTTTCCGGAGAGATCCGTGTGGCCGGACCTTCGAGCCGTTTTGAATTCTACAATCAAAGCCGCTTCATCTACGAGGGTGGCCGTGTGTTGGCCCGGCCCTTGTTGGTCGCTGCCTCGGCAGAGGTTGCATCGGAAACGACCCAAGAATTAGCTCTGCGGTTTGCGGCCCAGGGATCGACCCTCGAAGGTCGTTTTCCGAGCGATTTGTCTGTTGTCGTAGCCTCGGACGAAGCCTTTGGACCCGGCAGCCTGCTTCTCAACACGGTCACACCCATCGAGGGGGTAATTGAGTTGGTGGCCGCTTCCGGAAGTCCTGGGGCTTTGCTGCAATTGCCCGATTCAGGAATGACGCTGGCGCCGCGGGGTGTGTTGCGAGTGAGGCCCGGGGCCGGCCTGTCCGAAATTCGTGGAGGATTGGCCGTAGAGGGGTTGCTGGACATCCAAGGGTCCGCCCGATGGTCTACCTCTGGGAAAGCACTCACCCATCGGGGCAAGATCCGTCTGCCGTTCGGTGGGCGGCTCCAGGTCTCCGCGCCCTGGGTCCAGGCCGGTGGCACACTTCAGGTCGAAGGCGGTGAATTGGCATTCTCTCAGGAGTTGAGCATCGAGGGTGGGACTGTGATCGCGGCGGGCATTCTCTCGGGCCACCTCATCAATGGCGCTCTGGCGATGGTTGATCAGGAGCAGCCGGGGCGGGTTCGCGGAGAATGGACCCAGACCTCCGCGGGCA
>CANHYD010000133.1 GCA_947464705.1 Verrucomicrobiota bacterium
CTCACTTCGTCTGGTTGCGGAGGATGAGTACCGATGGGCCTTTCTCGCGCCAGAGGGCCTTGAGCTTGTCGGGGACCGGGGTGGGCATGTCGATGAGGGAGCCGAGGACGAGATCGTCGTCGCCGTCGCTGTCCAGGTCGCCGGCTTCAAGGGAGATCCACCGGCCGGTCACACCTGGGCGCAGGGTCCGGGCTTTGAAATCCCATTCCCGGCCGCCGGCGGGGCTAGTGTTCTCGAAATAGAGAAACCCTTCCTGCGGCGTGGTCTCGTAGTCGGCGAAGAACGAGGCAGCAGCGATGTCGAGGTCGCCGTCAGCATCGAAATCCCGGGCGACGGCTCGATAGGCGCCGTGCATCGGGGCCGTCCAAGCTAATTCCCACTTCAGACCTCCGCGGTTCAGGTAGAGACGAATGCCGTGGTATGCCTTGTGGGGAGAGGTGTTGAAGTCGGCATTGTCGCCGTTGGTGACCAGGACATCCGGCAGGCCGTCGCGGTTGAAGTCGGCCAGTTCGAAGCCCGAGTGGCCCCAGCTCGGCGGGCGCTGATAGACGAGTTGCCGACGAAATTTGCCGCCACCTTCGTTGAGGAAGAGCAACAGCGACTCGCGCGCCTGCGCCTGGAGGACCATCAGGTCGAGCCGGCCGTCGCCATTGAAGTCTCGAATTTCACAGCGCAGACAACCCGGCTCCGGGAGAATGACCCGCTCAGTGAATTCACCGTCAGCACGCCCTTCGAGCCAGGACAGGCGACCGAGATAATTGCCGAAGGCGCACAGGACCAGGTCGGCATGCCCGTCGGCGTTGAGATCACCCACCGCGACATGGGCGACTCGGGGGAGCCTCGACACGAGGGGCTCTGTTCGCAGGGGTGTCGTCTTGCGATAAACCCGGAGAATCTGTCCGGCCGGTTCTTCCCGTGGAAAGAAATGCCCGATGGCCCCG
Organism: Verrucomicrobiota bacterium; assembly: GCA_947464705.1. Lineage (GTDB taxonomy): Bacteria > Verrucomicrobiota > Verrucomicrobiia > Limisphaerales > UBA9464 > SXXZ01. Next base: position 942 of record CANHYD010000133.1, read on the forward strand.
ATGAACCAATGCTGGTCGGTCTCTGCGAGGCTCACGGCGATGTTTCCCAACGGGAGACTGCCTAGCAGGCGACCGGAGGCGTCCAGAAATTCCAGACCCTGTGAGGCCGCATCGGAGGCGAGGATGATCCCCTGCCCGGCGTCGATCCGGACCATGGGGGTCCGGGGCGGCGTATGGCGATGGGGGGCCATCTCCGGACGGAAGAGAGGCAACCCCACCTCGATGGGTTGGGGGTCCCCAGAGGGCAGGCGTTCGGGGGCGGCTTGGGTGTAATAGGCGGCGATCTGCTCGAACACGGCCGGAGGAATCAGCGGTTTCTTGGGGAAGTAATTGGCCTCCAAGAGGCGCGGCAAATCCCGGAAGTAGCCGTTGGTCGGGGCAGCAGCCACTCCGGTGATATAGCGCATCTTCGGCAGAAGTTCTTCACTCCAGGTGCGTCGATCCAAGTCGGAAGGATTCGGCAACGCATGGCAGATCACGCAGTAGATCGCGGCCGCGCTGCGCCCGGGCAACGTTTCCAAATCCACGGTGACCGCGGGCACTGAGGTTCCTGGAACTGCGGAGGTCGCGTCACCGACTCCGACGCAGAACGCCAACGGTAGAAGGGTCAGTGCCCCACCCGCCAGAAGCCGCTTGAAGTATGGAAACCCACTCGGACTCAAGGACCCGAAGCTAAGCGAATCGGCCCGGATGGAAAGATCCGGATGTCTGTGGGTTGGCTGAGGGGAAATCGCCTGAAAGCAATACCCCTGCCTGTGGGGGTTCCGGGGCTCAGTGAGCCGCCTTGGCCGGGGCTGGGGCCGCCGGGTGCGAAAGACCGGCCACAGCATGGTCGGCAATTTTCACCAGACCCTGCGGAAAGACTCCCAGGACCAACATCCCCGCCGCACAGGCCACCAGGACGATACGGGTGGACAGAGCCACCGGGATGAGGGAGAGGTTGGCCGATTGGCCACCCCAGTAAATCGCCCGGATCACACCGAAGTAGTAGTAGAGAGAAATCACCACGCCCACCACGGCTACGGCAATCAGCGCATACAGCTCGGGATGGCCCGGGGCCGCATCCAATACGCTCTTGAAGAGAAGCAACTTGCCGAAGAACCCGGCCATCGGGGGGATGCCCGCCAGCGAGACGACTGCCATGGTCAGGCAGGCTGCCAGAAACGGAGACCGCTGACCCAGACCCGATAGGGCACTGATGTCATCACTCTCCACATGGTTGGCGATGGCACTGATCACTGTGAAGGCCGCCAGCACCGTGAAGGCGTAGCCGCCCAAATAATACAGAACCGCCGTGGAGCCAGCTGCAGAACCGGCCACGATGCCCAAGAGCAAGTAGCCAGCGTTGGCGATGGAGGAGTAGCCCATCAATCGTTTGAGGTTGCGCTGCGGGATGGCGCACAGGCTTCCGAACAAAATGGTGGCTCCGGACATGACGACGAAGAGCCGGTGCCATTCGGCCGTGATCTGCGGCACCGCACCGACCAGGAGGCGGATCAGCAGGACAAATCCCGCGGCCTTAGAACCCACTGCCAAGAAGGCGGTCGCAGGAGCCGGCGAACCCTGATACACATCCGGTGCCCACATCTGGAAAGGCACGGCGGCGATCTTGAAACCCAGGCCCACCAGAACGAGCAGCAATCCCATGAGGAATAGCGCGGAATGGGCCAATTCCTTCTGCTTGGCGGCCAGCACGGCGAGATTGGTCGAATTGGCCGTACCGAAAATCAGCGCGATTCCGAACACCATGAAGGCGGAGGAAACACCACCCAGGATGAGGTACTTCACACCGGCTTCCAGCGAGGCCAGTTGGGTCCGCTGGAAGCTGTTGAGCACGTAGAAGGTCACGGTGATCAACTCCAGACTGACGAAGAGCAGCACCAGATCATTGGCCGATGCAGCAAAGAGCATCCCGACCAGGGCAAAGACGGTGAGGGCGAAGAACTCCGAAAGCCCCGCGCCGAATTTGGGAGCGAAATCCACGGCCATCAACACGACGGCCAATGCAGCGAACAAGAAGAACCCCTTAAAGTAGCGGGCGAGGTCATCGACCACGAACATATCGGAGAAGGCCGATCCGGACTGCGGGGCCAAGGAACCCACCGCAAAGGCCAGCAGGCAACCCAGTGCGGCGGCCAAGCCAAGGCCCAACGCCTTGCGGGCCGCGGGCGACACCCACAGGTCGGCCAACAGCACGATCAGGCCCAACAGGACCGCCAGGACTTCCAACGTAATCAGCGAGTAATTCATGACTGCAAAGGCTTGGTCTAGGCTCAGTGTCCGGAATGGCCCGGGGCGGAGGCTGCGGGGGCTGCGGGGACCGCGGGGGCCTGACCGACTTGCGAGGGCGTCAGGTGGGCGGCCACCACCGCTTTTGCGGCGGGTTCAATACGGGAGGTCAAGAGGCCCGGGGCCACGCCGAAGAGCACCATCGCGCTCAAGAGCACCACAAAGGGCAGGCGGCGCCAGTAACCCGTGTCCACCACGCGAGCAAACTCGGGCTTTTCCGGCCCCTGAAGCACCGCCCGCAAGGCCCGGAGCATGGCGACGGCACCAATGATCAAGCCACTCCACGCGGCGATGATCACCAACCAGGGTAGCGACTTCCAAGATCCGAAGAGCACGGTGGCCTCACCGGCGAAATTGGCGAAACCCGGCAAGCCACAGCTGGCCATGAAGCCCATCACCAATGCGGAACCATAGAAGGGCATTTTGCGCAGCAAGCCGCCCATGCGGGTCATGTCCAGGGTGCCGGTCTGGGTCTCCAGATAGCCGCTCAAAGCGAAGCTCAGGCCGGCCAAGAGCGCGTGAGCCACCATCACCAGCACGGTTCCGGTGACACCAATGACCGTGAGGCTGGCAATGCCCAAGAACGCAAAACCCATGTGGGCCAAGCTCGAGTTGCCGATGAGGAGGTTCATGTCCTTCTGGCGCAAAGCCACCCAGGCGCAGTGCAGCAAATTGCCAACCGCCAAGACGGCCACCACGGGCAACCAGCGGTGGGCTCCATCCGGCATGAGGGGCACGGCCATGCGAAGGATCGCGTAAAGTCCCGCCTTCTTGAGGATGCCTGCGTGCATCATGGCCGTGGCCGTGGGTGCGGCGGCATAACCCACCGGAGCCCAGGAGTGGAAGGGGAAGAGGCCCACCAACGTGGCGAACCCGAAGACCACCAACGGGAAGATCCAGGTCTGGGCTGCGGCCGGCATCGGATGGGCCGCCAAATGCGCCTTGAGCACGGTGACATCCAAGCTGTTGGCACCAGCGGCCACATAAAAGGCGATCAACCCCACCAAGGCGGTGAGGGCACCCAGGGTCAGGTAGAGGGTGATCTTGAAGGCGGCCCAGTTGCGGTCTTCGCCGCGACCCCACACACCGATCATGATGAAGGTCGGAACGAGGGCCAGTTCGTTGAAGAAGTAGAAGAAGAACAAGTCGAGCGACGCGAAGGCCCCCATGGCTCCGGCGATCATCAACATCAGCAGCACGTAGAAGAGCTTCACGTGGCGCTCAATGTTCCAGGACACCAGCACCGCGGCGAAACCCACCAGACCCGTGACCAAGATGAGGCCGATGTTCAGGCCATCCGCGCCCACGTGATAAGCCAGGTTCAAGGGCCCCACGGTCACCCAGGGAACCAGCGACTCGAATTGCAACCCGTCTTGGCCGGCATGGAATCGGGAGAAGAGGGAAACAGCCGTCCAAGCCGTGCAAGCAGAACCCAGGATGGCCGCCAGACGCAGCACGACCCGGAAATTGCCCGGGATCAGCAACAGCAGCACGGCCGTGAAGACCGGGGTGAGGATGACAGAGGTCAGGGAGTCCATGGCGGTTACTTCAAGGCAAGAAGGACAATGAGGAGCACGCCGGCTGTGAACAGGAAGGCGTAGGTCTGAATGCTACCGGTCTGGACCAGGCGCAGGGCCCGGCCGGCGATTTCCACCGCACCGGAGAGACCACGGACGGCGAGTCCGGCGATGAGCCATCGGTCGATGGCGTCAGCGATCTGGGACATCAGATTGTGGAGCGGCACCACGATGCCGTCGTAAATCTCATCAATGTAGAACCGGTTGCGCATCGCCTGCGAGAAGAGTCCGAGCTTTGAGGACAGGGGGTCTTGGGCCGGGGACTTCCCGTAGAGAGAATAGGCCAGCGAAAATCCGAACAGGACCGCACCCAGGCCGAAGACTGCCGCGATGGGGTTGTGGTTGAACGGACCAAACAAAATGTCTCCACCGTGGGCGGCATGACCCGGCTTGAAGTGGCCGCTCAAGAATTCTCCCAACGGCAGCCAGGCGATGAAGGCACTGGGAATCGCCAAGACCAGCAAAGGCAGTGTCATGCTGGAGGGCGATTCGTGGGCGTGGTCGGCGCCCTCGCCGCGCGGCTTTCCGAAGAAGGCCACGAGCACCAGGCGGCTCATGTAGAAGGTGGTCAACACGGTGACCAGAACACCCACTCCGAAGAAGATAGGATTGGCTTCCAGCGCCACGGCGAGGATCTCGTCCTTGGAGTAGAATCCGCTGAAGGGCGGCAGACCGGCCAGCGCGGCCGTCCCCAGGGCGAAGGTCCAGAACGTCTTGGGCATCTTCGAGCGCAGACCGCCCATCTTCCAGATGTCCTGCTCATGATGGCAGGCATGGATCACCGAGCCGGCTCCGAGGAAGAGCATGGCCTTGAATCCGGCGTGCGTGACCAAATGGTACATGGAAGCCGACGCGTCCCCGGTCTTGGCACCTAATCCCACGGCCATGACCATCAGGCCCAACTGCGACAAGGTGGAGTAGGCGAGGATGCGCTTGATGTCATCTTGCTGGACGGCGATGACGGCTGCGAACAGAGCGGTGAATCCGCCAATGCAGGCAATGATCGAAGCGGCGGAGATTCCATCCAGAAAACCCAACGCAGCAGGCCAGCCCGGAACCGCCGTGTAGAGGAAAAACACCCGGCAGAGCATGTACACGCCGGCAGCCACCATGGTCGCGGCATGAATCAAGGCCGAAACGGGCGTCGGGCCTTCCATGGCGTCCGGCAACCACACATGCAACGGGAACTGGGCGCTCTTGCCCATGGCTCCCATGAAGATCAACAGGCCGGCCAGGCCCGCCCAAGGGCCGAGCAAGGCTGGATTGGCCATGAACTGGGCCTTGAGGGCCGCGATGTCGAGGGTGCCGGCCAGCCCCCAAATGGCAAGGATGCCCAGCATGAAGCCGAAGTCACCGATGCGGTTGGTGAGAAAGGCCTTCTTGGAGGCATCACCCGCCGAGGGTTTCTCGTACCAGAAGCCGATCAACAAGTAGGACGACACACCCACCAACTCCCAGAACACGAAGAGCATCAGGAGGTTGTTGGCCAAAACGATTCCCAGCATGGAGAACACGAACAGGCTCAGCGTGGAGAAGAACCGGGTATAGGACCGGTCGTCCTGCATGTAGCCGGTGGAATAAATCATCACCAGCGATCCCACACCGGTGACCACCATCAGCATCAACGTCGCCAAGGCATCGATGTGCAGGCCGATTTGGGCATCCAGACCGGAGACCGGAAGCCAGTGGAACGGCGTCGCATCGGCCGACTGGCCGCCGAAAACGCAGAACAGGGTGAAGCTGAGCAGGAAGGCAACCACCACCCCGCTGA
>CANHYD010000134.1 GCA_947464705.1 Verrucomicrobiota bacterium
CGTGGTCCGGGAAGTCCGCCGCCTGAAAGGGTACCCCAACCTTTCGATCTTGGACCTGAGCTGTGGTGAGGGCGAGGTGCTGTCGCGCCTGGCGGCTGACGGATGCCGCGTCCACGGAACCCACTTCCGCGCCGACGACTACATCATCGAGAACCGCGGTCGTCTGGGCGCCATTCCCATCACCACTGGTGTGGATTTACAACAACGACTGCCCTTCGAGGACGGCTCCTTCGACGTCGTGCTCATGACCGAAGTGCTCGAGCATCTCGATTCGCATTTCCACGTCGTCGCCGAGGTGTCCCGGGTCGTCCGCAGGGGTGGTTTCTTTGTGTTCAGCACCCCGAACGTGCAGCGCTTGCATTCGCGGTTGCAGTTCTTTTTGACCGGCAAGCACAAGCTCATCCGGCGACGGGTCGGCTGGGATCAAAAGGCTGGCGACCGCTATGCCTTCCACATCGGGCCGGTCGATTTTTCGCTCATCCACGCCGTCCTCGGCTGGGAGGGTTTCGAGATCTTGGGCCTCGGGCTGACCCAGTTGAAGTTCAAGTCGGTGCTGCTCTCGCCCCTATGGCCTTTGGTGTGGCTGGCCTGCCGACTGACCGTCGACAAGGACGCCCGCCGCAATCCGGTGCTCAAACAAACCGAGAAGTCCCTCAATCGCTGGCTCTCCGACCCGGCGATGCTTTTGAGCGAGCAACTGCTGGTGGTCACTCAGCGCAGTGAAACAACACGCTGATTTTAAGGCATCGTGACCTCGAGGCATCGCCGCCGCGGAACACGGAGAAACCGATACGGTTCCAGACACACTCACTTCACCGGCTTATCGACGGCCCGCACGAAGGCGAAGTAGTTTTTGAAACCCTCGGCGTTGGTCCAATAGAACTCCAAGACATCGGGTTGGGTCAGGGTGGCGCGCCCCCGATCCCAAGCGCTCAAGGGGCCTGTGAACACCAGCCGGTCGTCGCCCTCGACGGTGAAGCGTCCCGATCCACCCACTCCGGTGCGGTACGTGCCGTTGGCAAAGAGCTCGAGGGACTGCCCGTTCTTGGGGTCGAGCCATTGGCCTGCCAACGATTTCGACGTGGCGGCGGGTTTCGAGGCATCGGGTTTCTTCCGAGAGTCGGTATCCGGAAACCGCTCACCCGAAGGCCGGATCGTGAGGGTTGAAACCCGGCCGTCCGCACTGATGAAGCTCAGTGCATACGGACCGCTCTCTGCTTCATAGCTACCGTAAACCATGCGCCCCCCGGGAAAACGCTCGCGGGCCTTGTCCATCGGATCGCCAGGACCGATCCCACAGGCCAGCCGGGCAGGCTTCTCCAAGGTCACGACCCTGATCTCCGTACCCTGGGCATTGAACATCACCCGAAACTCGGGATAGGTGAGACCGCCGCCGAAGAAACGGTTGTCACTCTTGGGTTTCCCAAATTTCTGGAGGATCTCTTCGGCTCCCATGGTCAGTCGCAACGGGATGGACAGGGGTTCCACCTGGGAGGTCTTCCCAGCGTCGCTTCGGGAAGAAAGCGGGCTTTCCGCGTGCCCGGATCCGGGCGGAGTCTTGGCCTGAGATTCCGCTCCAAAACAGCAATTGCAGCACACAAGCCAAACAACGGAGAGGGCGAAGGTATTCATGGATTTTGCTCGGCGAGGCCGGAGGTGGAGGAGGTTTGGGAATCCTTCACTGTGCTGACTAGATAGACAGTGCTCCCAACCCCGTCGAGAGCTTTTGATCGACCCAAGTCGATCGTCGCGCCCGTCCGATTCAAGACCGGCCCAACGCCCATCCGAATGCTCATCTGGGCCCAATGCCCGTAGCGCCTAACGTGGGGTTCTGGCTGCCGGATCGGGCACAGATTCCAGTCCGTCGGAGGCGGCCCGGAGCTTGGTGTAGCGGGTGGCCACGGTGAAGGCATTGGCCCAGGCGATGTAATAACCGGGCAGGCCATCCAGGAACCCGCCTTTGAAGAAATATCCCCGCAGAAATCGCCAACCCGGACGGACGAGCAAATCCACCCAGGTGGCCCGCCGACCGGAATGCCGAGAAGCTTGGACGAAGGCGGTGCTGTACGGCGGAATCTTGGTTACCTGACGGTCGATGCTCTCGTTGCTGTAGTGCAGCAAATCCGATCGCAAGCGGCCGATGCGCCCCGTGACCTGCAGTTGGGCATGCGGTTCCTCACCGCCCCAGCGGGCGCGGTCGCGACGGGCCAATCGGATCACGCGGTCGGGATACCAGTCACCGTGACGAATCCAGCGACCGAGGAATTGGGTGCAGCGCGGGAAGTTGAAGGCACCGATCTCCGGCCCGGCCTCGGCGATGGCCTTGGAGATCTCCTCTTTCAATTCCGGGGTGACGACTTCGTCGGCATCGAGGTTGAGGGTCCAGTCGGAGATCGTCTTTTCGAGACCCGAAGCCTTCTGCCCCACAAACCCCTTCCACGGCTCGCGGATGACCCGGGCACCCCGAGAGCGGGCCAACTCCTCGGTGCCGTCGGACACATCCTGCTGAAGAATCACCACGATCTCCGCGGCCCAGCCCTGCACGCTGTCGAGCGCGGCTCCGATGCGGTGGGCTTCGGCACCCGAAACAAAGTAAACGGAGATGGGCAGCGGTTGGGGCATGGCGGATCCGGGCAAAAACGATCGAAGCGACGGCCGCAGTGAATCATCCAGAACGCCGATTGCCTACTCTTCCCGAGTCATCCGCACTTGGACGGACAGGCTCTGGGCCATGCCGCCCTTGAAGATGCCCTTGAGCGGGGGCACATCGGCATAGTCGCGCCCGATGCCGATTTGCACATGCCGCTCGCCGTCGAGCATGTTGTTGGTCGGATCGAGCCCCACCCAATACCCGGTCGGTGTGAACACCTCGATCCAAGCATGGGTGGCCACTGCGCCGATCAGGCCCTCGGAAGGCTTGCCGTCTTCGCCCAGCGGCGCGTCCGTTTCGATATAACCGCTCACGTACCGAGCAGGCAGACCCGCGGCTCGGCAAATGGCAATCATCAGGTGGGCGAAATCTTGGCAAACCCCTTCGCGCCGCAAGAGGAACTGCTCGACGGTGGTACCCGCATCGGTGGCCCCGGGAAGGTAACGCAAGGTTCGATGCAGGTGGTCATTGAGCCGCAGGAGCGATTCAGCGAATGGCGCGGCTTCCGGCAAAAGATCCGACGCCATTTCACGGACCGGATCCACCAGCCGCACGTATTGGGAGGGCCTCAGAAAATCATGCAGTTCTCGGCGGCGCTCCTGATACATCTGTCGGGCCTCGGCGATGGTCAGATCCAGTGCCCGGAGGGCGTCGTTGAAGGGTTTGGTCTCTACCTCACAAGCCGAAGAAATGACCAGACGCTGATGACGATAGGGGATGGAGATGGTCTCGACGTAGTTGCCGAAATAATCGATGTGCGACTCCACGAGAACGCCCGGCTCGATGAGCGTCTGGTGGCGGGTCACTTTCTGGCGGAGTGAATCGCGTGGGCGCAGCCGCAGTTCGCTGAAGCTCTCCGAGGCCGGGTCCGGGTAGGCGTACTCGGTGGTGTGCTCGATGTGGAAGCGCATCGCAGGTCAGCGAAGGATGTTGAAGGCCTGATGGTGCAGGTGGTGGTCGCTGATCTCGACCGACAACTCGGAAAGACGATCCCCGAGTTCATCCAGCCAAGGACCCAATGGGAGCCCCGGGGCCTCGGCGGGTTTGCCAGGCCCCGAAGACGGAGTGGGTGTGAACAGTGCGCCGAGGTCGGCGAACTCGACCAAGTTGGCCAGCTTAGCCACCGAACGCTGGGGCGAGGCCGAAGCCGCCTGGCGGCTCACACCGCTCACCGTGGCGAGACTGGCTCGGATATCCTCCAAGCAGGCCAGAACAGAGCGCGGCAGGGCCGGGTCTTGAAGAATGAGGGCAACGACATGGGGGGCCGTGGGCCGGGCCTGGTAGAGGCTCCGGTAGGCATACTGGCAAGAGAGGATCCGCAGGAGGGCATCGAGGTCGAGATCGGCGGCGTGCTCGGAAGCCGCACGCCCGTACTTGACCAACACCTCTCGGGTGATGCGGGTCGTCGAGAGGGCCCGCTCGACATTCTGACCCAGCCTCCAGAAATGCCAGGCATCGTCGTGCAGCATGTTCTTGCCGGCCGCGCCATCGAGTTGATCCACCGCATCCAGCAACGACTGCATGAGGTCGGAGAGTCGGACCGGATCGGTGGGATCTTCGGACTCCTGAGCCTGCTGGCAAAGTTGGTGCAGTCGATGCACGGCGCTCCACACCTCAGGCGGGATCGTCTCGCGGACGCCGCGGGAGTTCTCATGGAGGCTGGCGAGGCATCGGGCGACGCTGCCCGAGTTGTCCGGAGCGAGCAGCAGTCGGTAGGAGGGGTCTTCCACCCCTTCGGCATCCGGGGCCAGGTGTTCGATCGGATGGCCGGTGGCGCGCGCCAAGGCTGCCCAGATGGGGGCCCACCGATCGGCACTCTCCCGCCCCGCCGTCTCAATTTGGAGACGTCGCAAGACCAGGAGCATCCGGGTGGCCTGTTCGGCACGGGACTTGTAGCGACCCATCCAATAGAGGCTGTCGGCGATGCGGCTGCCCAGACGCAAACGGCGCTGGAGAGGCGCAGTCAAATAGATCGGACGGGCGGGTGAAGGCACCGGAGCCGGTTCGTCGTCGCGCAGAATCCAGGTGTCACGAATCCCGCCACCCAGTCCGCTGGAAATGGTCCGCGAGTCGGCCTCGGTCGCATGACGGGTGAGCGCCAAGGGAAACACTCGGGGGTTCTTGCCGCCAAAGACAAAGAGCCGCAGACCGGCGTGGCGCCCCTCCATGCCGGCCGAGGCGGTGGGCAATGGGGTGAGCGGAAGGATGGGCTCGGCCACGTAGCGTTCGGGATGGCGGCGCAAATCGCGCAAGAACCGCGAGCGCTCCTCGGCCTCCATCCGACCCGGATGCCAGACGAGGCGATTGGACCGCTCGCTGACATGCTGGATGATCCAAGACTCCGGCTCCGACTCGATCATGGCCCGCTGGTCGGGATCGAAGCACAGCCGGCGTTCCACACTGGGCAACGACAGCGGGCCTCGGTTGTAGAACTTGGCCAGACGCGGCAACAGCGCACCGATAGCCCGATTGTCGCCCAGGCCGGTGCCGATGGCGTTGGCGATGGTGACGGTTCCCTTGCGCACGCACGTCATCAAGCCCGGGACCCCCAGGGTGCTGTCGGAGCGGAAGGCCACCGGATCGATGAAGGCATCGTCCAGACGCCGGTAAATCACGTCGATGGGCTCGATGCCACCGATGGTCTTCAGGTAGCAGCGCGAGTTGAGGACGATGAGGTCGCCGCCCCGCACCAACGGAATGCCCATCTGGCGCGCCAGCCACGAATGCTCGTAGTGAGCGCTGTTGTAGGAACCCGGCGATAGCAGGACGATCCGGGGCTCTTGGATGCCTCGGGCGAAACCCCGCAAGTGCTCCAGCAACTCGGTCGGGTACCCCTGGACCGGACACACCGGGGCCATTTCGAGGAGTTCAGGGGCGGCCTGGGTCAGGACGGCCCGGGCCTGAAGGCCATAGGTGACGCCGGTCACGTTGCCCACGTAATCCTCGATGACCACCCACCGTCCGCGGGCATCACGGGCCAAGTCGAAGGCAGCGACATGGACGAAGGTGTCGTCGGGAACGGCCAAACCCACCGCATTGCGTTGGTAGCCAGGGTCATCGTAGACCAACTCGAAGGGCACCACCCCGCTCTTCAGGGCCTCTTGGGAATCGTAGATGTCGCGGAAAAATTCGTTCCAGACACCGACCCGCTGAATGACTCCCTGCGAGAGGAATCTCCAGGTCTGCGGGTCGATGACCCTCGGAAACAAGTCGTAGGGAAGAATCCAGTCGGCCGCATCGTCCTCATTGTAGAGGGCGAAGGTCACCCCGAGATCGCGCATCAGGCGCTGGCCGCGGTCACTGAGACGCTCGAGTTCTTGGGGATCGTTCTGAGAAAGGTGGTCCCGAAGTCGGCCATAAATCTCCGCACCCATTCCTTGGGCCAGTCGGGTCTCGTGCAAGGACTCGACGGCAGCGGGAGATGGGCAGTCGGCAGGCATCGGTTTGGGTTGAGATGCGGCAACAACCCTAGCCCATGGGCCCTGCGGGTTCCCACTCTTTTTCAGAGGGGTTTCTCTGGAGGGGGCCTCTTGGGGTGCCTGCCTCACCCGCGAAGGGCGTGCGGCGGGACCCTCGCCTTCCGCCCCGCGTCGATCGAGCCCGGACCCGATCAGGCCAGACCGACGGCCGCCATCACGGCTTCCTTGGTGGCCTTGGCCAAGATGGGCTCGAAGCCGGCGACGCGGATGGCGGTATCCGGATCCTTGAGGCCGTGGCCCGTCATGGTGGCCGTCACCAGAGAGCCATCCGGAATCTCGCCGGCGCGAATGGACTTGATGAGGCCAGCCAATGGGGCGGCACAGGCCGGCTCGACCATCACTCCCTCGGTGCGGGCCAGAAGCTTGTAGGCGTGGAGGATTTCTTCGTCGGTGACCGAGCGAATGGAGCCTGAGGATTCGCGCGCAGCGTCCATCGCACCCTGCCAAC
>CANHYD010000135.1 GCA_947464705.1 Verrucomicrobiota bacterium
CGCAGGCGGGAATTCTCTAGGGTCAGGCGTTTCAGGGCGGCCTCGGTGTCGAATCCCAAGCGGCGCCGCAGCGGTTCGGGCACCTCGAAGAAATACAACGGTGTCGGGCCCCCGGAGTGTTGAAGCATCAGGCGATCGTCATCCAACCGTTGAGCGGTCGCCCCGCGGAAGGTTCTGCCATCCAAAGTAACGACGTCTTCGGCCGTCAACACAGGTAGCAGCGAGATCCAGGCGATCAGGCAGACGAGGGGGCGTTGCATCGGGCCCAAGGCAACCGGAGGTCGTGCCCGCCGTCAATTGGCAGCAAGGGGTGGTGCGTCGCCGCCCCGGGGTTCAAGGCGGTCCGGGCATCGGCATCCACGGGGTTTGTGGATCACGCCGGCGCTGACCTCTGGCCTGGGCTGGGTGGGGGTGCCGTTCGAGCGTTTTTCAACCGCTTCGAGCCCGCGACACGGGTTTTTACTGAGCGACTAATAGTGTATGGCCCGACAGCAATTATGCGAATTACGCTTGTTTGCAGAGTGACAGTAAACCTGTCACAGAATTGGTGTGAGTTATTTTTCGGTGGAGATGGTATCGTTGATCGATCGGCAGTTCGAGGGAAGCCAACTGAAATTTGGCCGTGCTGTCGGGATCGATCAGAGCATGGTGAGCCGACAATGTGCCGGCTTGTCGATGCCGGACCGAGCCACGGTCCACCGCCTAGCCCGAGCGCTTTCCGAGACTCAGGCGATTCCATTGGTGGTTGCCTACCTTCAAGACCATTGCCCGTCGGAACTACGGCCCAAGGTGGCGATTCAAGCCAAACCGCAATTGGGCAAGTCGAAATCCGAGGACGGCCTCAAAATTGATTTAGCAAGATTCACCACCCGGCAGCGTGCCTTGATTCGTGAATTAATAGACATCGTGATGACAGATCCTCGCGCGATTTCTTTTTTTGAAGCGTTGCTGAAATTTCGAGACCAAGCCGGATCACCGAAGCAAAACTCGCCTTGAATCGTGCTCGATACCCGTGTGTTTTTGGGGTACTCGGGTGCATTCAGAGGAGCTAGTCGGCGCGTAGTTCCTAGTTTGATGAATTTATTAGTTTTATGATTTAAACTTGATCAAATTTTATTAACTTTTAAAATTACTAATTGACTAGGCTCTCGCAGGTCTGTTCGAAAGCATTTGGACTAGGTCGGCGAGGTTTGGGGTACAACACCATGCCGAATCCATCTTGGAATTTTAGTCGCTCGACGACCGGGGGGGCTTCTTGGTTGGAGTATTTGCAGGATCCGGATCGGTCTCGTGTCTCAGGCGATGGGCCCGCTGCGGTCGTTAGGGCCTTGGTCGACGGGCTGCCCGAATCCACACTCCGGCTGATCGGATCCCCGGAATCGTTGGAGGCGATTTTCCGATCTCTGGTGCACCCGGCCAATAGTTTGTTGGACCCGAGCGGAATGCGTCTTTCCGCCGCCTTCACCTGGAGCCGTGGAGAAGTGTTGGCTTCGATGGGGGGCATGCTGGTGCCGGTCGAAGAATTAATGGCCGAAGCGCGTTCCCAGGCCCAATCCGAGGCGGTTCAGTTGTTCCAAGTTGCCCGAGAGGCGTTTCTGGAGCGGCGCTTCACCGAAAGTCTGGAGGCTCTGGGTCGAGCCTTGGACACCGGGCCGAGCCTGAATGTGGCCGGAAGACTCGTTTGGCGGATCCACTTGCTCCGCGCTCTGGTGCTGCTGGGGTCCGACCACAATACAGATCCCCAGCTGATCAATCCGGCCGAGGCCGAGCAGTCGTTCCTGATGGCCGCACGCCATGCCCGCAGCGAATACCGCTTGGATGCGGCCCGTGCCCTTCTGGGCGCCGGGTGGGCGGCCTATGTCCAAGAGAATGGCGATCTCGATCGCCGGATGCGGGCCGCGGTGACCTACACCGACGAGGCCCGTGATCTGGATGACGATCTCGCCGAAGCCCAATTTCAATCCGCCAAATTCCGGATGGCCCGAGGTGAGGTCGATCCGGCCTTGCATGCCCTCCGATGGTTGCCCCTGTCCGGCCGAGTGCTGCTGCTCAAGGCGGCCGCGGATGGGGATTTTCAGCGGCATGCCGTCAAGCTGGAGGCCTTCCTGAGTGCCTTGCGTGAGGAACAATTGGCCAAGATCCAGTCCGAGGTGTCGCCGGTTGCCTCCCGAATTCGACAATGGATGAGCGATTGCCCGGAACTGTCGGAAACTCCGGCCGCTCAACGTGTGGTCGATTTGTCAGAAGGCGCCCCAGACCGAGGGTTGCTGGATGTCCATCGGTACTTCGGGTTCGGTTACCGGCAAGACCGTGACTTATTGCGGGATTCGTTTTTCGAAGCGCGGCGGACGGTGATCAAAGAATGGATCGAAGAGGTGGCGGAACCGGAGCCCACCGACGCAGCCCGTGTGCCGGCCCCAAACTCTGGCGAGTCGGGAGTGGTGTCGGAACAACCGGTGCATTATCGCGGCCAACCCCCGAAGCGTCATCGGAGTGTGCACCATGCCGATGAGGAGCCCGAATACCAGTTCCTCAACGGTTTGGGTGAGGTGATCAGCACCTATCGGGGAACCCCGGGTTCGCAAAAACGGTTCCCGCTAACGACGGGGAGCACGGCTACAACCTGGGCCGCGCGATGGATCCCGCCGGGGCGATTTTTGATGGGCAGCCCGATCCACGAGCCAGACCGCGAGCCGGATGAGGTGCTGCACAGCGTCACTCTGCCTGACGGCTTTTTCTTTTCCGAGACACCGTGCACTCAAGCGCAGTGGTCCCTGCTCATGCCGGACAATCCCAGCAAGTTCCGGGGCGGGAATTTGCCGGTGGAACAGGTCAGCTGGGAGGAGGCTCGGGAGTTTGCTCGGAGATTGACCGAATTTCATCACAAAGCGGGTCTCATCACCGCCGGCTGGCGTTGGGACCTGCCCACGGAGGCTCAGTGGGAGTACGCGTGTCGCGTGCGCAAACCCGGGGAGTTCTACGGGCCGATCGATTCGGTGGCTTGGTATCAAATCAATTCCCAGCGGCAGACCCATCCCGTGGGCGCCTTGCAGCCCAACGCCTGGGGGCTTCAGGACATGCACGGCAATGTTGGCAAGTGGTGCCTCGACTGGTACGGCCAGTATCCGTTCCAGGCGGTGACCCATCCCGTCGGTCCTGGCTTCGGCACGTTCCGTGTCTATCGGGGCGGTGGTTGGAGCGATGCGGCTCATTGCTGCCGATCGGCCTACCGGGGTCGCAGTGTCCCGAATTTCCGCAGCAGCAACATCGGTTTCAGTCTCGCCCTCTCGGATCCCCTCAGCGGGGTGGTGGCGGCGCCCACTCGTTGAGTTGACGCTGGTGGGTGCTGATGCCGCCTGTGGCCTGGGTGCCGGAGGTTTCGATCGTTCCGCAAGAATCCGTCGGGCAGGCAAGTGTGTCCGGATCGTTCGGATCGTTCGGATCGTTCGGCGTGGCCAATCCCAGCCGTTCGAGCACTTCCCCGATGAAATAGAGCGAGCCCGTCACGGCGATGAAGGGTTCGCGAGCGACCGCCCGAAGGGCTTCATCGACGCTCGCACACGCTCGGACGGCCCTCCCGCAATGAGCCTCCTGAAGCGCCTGGCGGAGCTCGTCGGCCTGGACCGTGCGCGGGCTTGAGACTGGAGCGACAACCAATCGGGAAGCGGCCGGAGCCAAGTGGGTGGCCATCTCGCGCCAGGCCTTGTCGCGCAGCATGCCCAACACCATCACTGGGTGACGCTCGGGGAAGTGGTCACTCAGCGCCCGGCGGAAGGCTGCCACACCGTCTGCGTTGTGGGCCCCATCGAGCAGCCAAGTTTGTTCGCCCCGTTGAAAAACCTGCATGCGGCCCGCCCAGCGGGTATTGGCCAAGCCGTGGGCTAGATGTTCGTCGGAGACCGGAAGGAAGGCCCGGAGCAGCCGGACAGTGACCACAGCCAGGGTGGCGTTCACGCGCTGATGGGGGCCGAGCAGGGAGACCGGCAAGGTCATTCGCCCAACGGCGGCTGCGTCCACCACCACGCAATGAGCGTCGAGTTCTCGGGCCCGGTATTGAATCACCGCCAGGGCGTCGGCCCGGTCCACCGAGGTGAGGATCGGTATGCCCGGCTTGATGATCCCGGCTTTCTCGGCGGCGATCTCCCCCACGGTGCCGCCCAGCACCTGCATGTGGTCCAGGCCGATGGAGGTGATGACTGAAGCCATCGGGGTGACGATGTTCGTGGCGTCCAGTCGCCCGCCCAGCCCGGTCTCCCAAATGACCAAGTCCACGGCGGCCTCGGCGAAGGCCATTAGGGCCACGACCGTGGTGAACTCGAAGAAGGTGGGTTGCAAGTCGGCGGGCATCTTCTGCCGCAGCTCCGAGACCAAGCGGGCGAGCGTTGTGTCGGGCAACGGGTGTCTGCCCACCTGGATGCGCTCCCCGAAGCGCACGAGGTGCGGTGAGGTGTAGAGCCCGGCGCGGAAGCCCGCCGTCCGATACACACTCTCGAGAAAGGCGCAGGTCGATCCCTTGCCGTTGGTGCCTGCGACATGGATGAAGCGCAGTCGGTCTTGCGGATTGCCGACTGCCGCCGCCAGACGTCGGGTGGAATCCAATCCGGGTTGGAACCCGAATTGACTCAACTGGTGCAGGTAGGCGAGGGCCTCGGCCGGGTTCACGGGACGGGAAGATTACAGGTCGATCCAGGATCCGGTTGCCGCCGAGTGCAAGGCGGCGTCCATGACGGCCTGAGTCTGGGCGCCATCATGGAAGGTGACCGCGCACGGGCGTTGTTCGCGGATGGCGTGGATGAATTCCACGGCCTGATCATAGCGGAAGGACACCAGCGGATCGCCCACCCCGGGATCGCGCGGTGAACCGGGCCACACCCAGAATTCCCGAGGCACGGACAACGGAGCCATGCCCGGTCCGCCGAGTTTGCCGAACTGCAGTTCATTCCACTTGCCGGTGGTGAACTCGAAGCTGGCCTCGCTGCCATTGATCTCCACGTAGTCGAGGCTGCGCCAGCTCTCGTTGCGACCGCTGGCCAGCTTGGAACTTTCCAGCACGCCGGTCGCGCCATTGTGGAAGTCGGCGAGGATGCCCACCCAGTCGTCGGTGTCGTTGGGCTTGCCGTCGCGAGTTGGGGTGAGGTTCTTGACGTGGGCCACCATGCGCTTCATGGGGCCGATCAGGTGATGGGCGAAGTTGATGCGGTGGCTGAGCATGTCACCCAACTCTCCGGTACCGGCGAGTTTCTTGACCATGCGCCAACCCAGGTTGCGGGTGCCCCAGTCTTGCAGTCGGCAGGAGCGATAATGACGAGGCTCGCCGAGATCACCCTGGTCGATGAGGTGGCGCAAGTAGCGCATGGCCGGCACGAAGCGGTAAGTGAAGGCCGTCATGTGGCGCAAGCCTGCCGCGTCGGCGGCCCGGGCCATGGTGCGGGCTTCATCGGCCGCCATGGCGATGGGCTTCTCGCAAAGGATGTGCTTGCCGGCCGCGATGGCGGCCATGGCGATGGGGAAGTGCAGCAGGTTGGGTGTGGCGATGATGATCGCGTGCACGTCCTCCCGGGCCAGCAGTTGGTGGTAGTCGGTGGTGGTGACCGTGCAACCGGTGGCCGCGCTGGCCCGTTGCAGGGTGCCGGCATCGCTGTCGCACAGCGCGGCGACGCGGACGTCGGGGCAGAGGGCCAGGCCGGGGAGGTGGTTCTGCAGGGTGATGCCGCCGCAGCCGATGATGCCGATTCCAAGGGTGCTCATGTACGTGGTGACGCACGCTACCCGCGGATTCTCCAGAACCCAACCCTGAGATTCACCCTCAGGTTCACCGGAAACGGACGGACTTTGAATCGTGGGCTTGGTTCGGGGTGTGAGCGGTGACGGGGTTCTTGAGACATCTCCGTTCCTCGAAGGCATGAATCTCTGGTCGGAATTCAGCCGTGCTTGCTTCCTAAAACCGTGGGGCGCTTGGGTTGTTTGGCTAATCTCCGGCAGGGTGACTGCCCATGCAGGGCTTGCAAGAGATGGGGCCCTTGTTTCCCGGCATCGCCGAGCGGTTCACCACACTTCAGGCTTACGCGCTGGCTCAGCTCGCTGGTGCTGCTGCGCCGCGGTGAGGGGTTCGAGGCGCGCCCGTTGCTGGATGTCGGTCAGTTGGGGCCGATCCGGGCCATCGCACCCGGTGATTTCAAAGGCAACGGACGCCGTGACCTCTTCGCGGCCATGGGTTTCCCCCTGCTGGGAGAACCCTGCGATGCGGTGGCCGAAGATTGGAACGGAGACGGGGTGAGTGATCGGGTGGTCCGTGAAGCTGGCGGTGGTCTCCAGTGGATCCAGAGTCGCAAGGCCGATGGACGCTCCGCAGGCGAGCCACCCACGGCGGGGGAGAGGGCGCGGGAATCTCAGCCCGAATTCCGTCTCAGAACACCGGGCCGAGCCACTGGCCGCGCCAAGCCGTGACCGCGTGCCCCAGGAGTCGAACCCGATCGCC
>CANHYD010000136.1 GCA_947464705.1 Verrucomicrobiota bacterium
CTCCGGACGGCAAGATCCTTCAGGAATGGTCGCTGCCGCAGAATACCGGCAAGTATCCCAAGCCCGACGAATACCGTCCGTCCTGGACCTTGCACCTGCCCAACGGCGAGTTCTTCGTGCTCGATGGCTACGGTCGCGACTACATCCTGCACTACGGGGCCGACGGGGAGTTCAAAAAGGTCTTTGGGGGAGCCGAAGGCGGCATCGTCCACTGGGGGCCCCACGGAGGGATGGTCGACATCGCACGATCCGGCGAAGGGAGCCTGCTCATCGCCATGAGCGACCAGCAGCATCTCCTCCGCCTGGGGACCGATGGCCGTGCCTTGGGAACCATCCCCTTGCCCGGCGGCAATCCCCGGCAAATCCGTCGCGTGGGCGACCACTATTTCGTGGCGCACCTCGGCGACAATTGGCCGAAGGACCGCAACTGTCGGGGCTTCGTCTCCGTCTTGGATGCCTCGCTGCGCGTGGTGTCCAACGTCGGCGGCACCGCCCCGGAATACGACTCCGACGGCAAACTCCGCCCCATGGCCCATCGCGAAGAACTCTTCCAGCACCCGCACGACCTGGCCGTCGACGCCGAGGGCAGCCTGTACGTCGCTCAATTCGCCTCCGGCCGCACCTACCCGATCAAGCTGGAGCGGGTGTAGGCAGCCGATAGAAACCCAACGCCCGATTCAGCAAAAATCACCGAGCCACTTCGCCCGCTGAAAGTGCGAGGCGAATCCTTGCGGCATCACGGCGGCCCGGAAGTCTGACGCTCACGGCATCGTCTTTGGATTCGACCAACAAACGAAGGTCGATCCGCGAGGCGACCAGTCCACGGCCGTCCTTGTCCTCGAGGCGAAGCCAGATAGGGCCGCCGTCGACCACCGCAGCCACCGCGACCCGCCGCACGGGCTCGGAGGCGTTGTGTCGCAAGGCCTCGATTTCAGCCAGGGTGAGCGGATACGACCGGCCGCGGCGAAGACTCACAACATAGTCGCCCCAAGAGCCGTTCACATCGATGGTCAGCAAGTCGCCGAAAACGGCTGTGTCGGCACGGACCTCCGAAATGTCGGCCGAGAACGCGCGGTCGATCCATCCGCCGGTCCAGGCCAACAACCCCATCAAAACCAAGAGGAGCGCCGCGACCATCACAACCAGCCTCCTCGGCATCGGCGGGCGAGTCACTGGTTGCCGTTCTGGCTCGGAATGATCCTGCGAAGTGACTGAGCGCTCTCGGGTCAGGGCGCGAAGGGATCGCCCGCCCGGATCCATCACGAATAGCGTCTCACGGACACAGTCTTCGAACACCTCGGTGCACCGAAGTGTGGATTCCACCGGGCCGTCTGACGCGGCAGCAAAATCGCGGAGCCCCTCGAAGAAGGCTGCTCGCCGAGCGTCGGTCATCTGTGCCGATGGAATCCGGACAGCATCAGGCAGGACCGAGAACCGTCCGCCATCCACCTCCAGACTCAGCCGGGCGTACCCCGATTCATTGGCTTTCCGCACGGCAGCTCGCGCAGCCTCCACATCACCGACGCGTCCCTCGACGATGCCCTCCATCCGACCGAATCTCGGCGTTTGGAGAGGCTTGCAGGAAGAATCGTCAGGGGTCGAACCCAACCGCCTCATCGATGAAAACACCCTATCAGACACCAAAAGCCTCCAACAAATGCGGGAGCGCTTCGATCCTGGCCCAATCGGGCATGCCTTTTGTCCAAACTCGCGTCGGAAGACCGATCTCGCCCTCCTCCCACAGCGTGCGCAATCGCTCAAAACCAAAAGGTCCTTTACGCATCTCCTCCTGCACGTACCACCATTGAGTGGACCTCGGATCTGGGATCTCGGGTCCCGGGGACTCTTCAGAAGCCCTATGCGGCAGCGCCGCAGACGCCGCGGTGCCGGTGTCCATTGCCAGGGCGGTATCATGCGCCTCCAACCGACGGCGTACCTCCAGATGCCGGCTATCAGCCATCATGCGATCTTTCCGCAGTTGTTCTCTCAGGCGGCAGTTCTCGTCCATAAGACGCTGCTCGCGCTCCTGCTGCTTCTTCAAATCGGGAAGAACGACCACCAGCACCAAGGCAAGAAAACTAAAGAAAACTCCGAATAAGAACCACCCATAAGGATCACGACCGCGGTGGTTCGCAATGAGGGCCACGATGAGCCCGACAATGAACAGGATCAGCAGTTGCACGACGACAGCCATGGGTAATTTCATAGACAAACTCACCCACGATCGTCGAATCATCAAACTACAAAAAACAACCCAAATGAGCCCTGAAAGGATCTGGAGTGTCCTGGAATTCGGTGAAATTAGGCCTCCAAAGGCGGATGGCGGGTTGAATATATAGGGAATATGTCCCTCAAGCGGTGCCGCGGCGCCCAGAATTCCCCTCCGCGGTCTCCGCGTGCGGCCTCTGTGGGATCGCTGTGCTTGAGAATCACGAATTCCCCGGCGTCTTCACGCATCGGGCGTGGGCGGAGTCTTCGAGGCAGCCGATGACCAGCGCAGTCCAGCCGGTCTGGTGGTCGGCGCCACAGCCGCGTCCGGTCTCGGCATGGAAGAACTCGTGGAACCGCACCAACTCGGTGCCACGGGTGTCCACCGACGGTCCCGGGTCCGCGCCCTCGCAGGGGCGTCGTCCCGCCGGGTCCGGAAGGAAGATGCGCGAAAGGCGCGATTCCAGGTCCCAGGCGATCTCCTGGAGCGAGCACATGCGGCCGCTGCCGGTCGGGAACTCGACGCGGAATTCGTCGCCGTAGAACAGGTGGTAGCGTTCGAGGGCCTCAATGAGCAGGTGGTTGGTGGGGAACCAGATGGGGCCGCGCCAGTTGGAGTTGCCGCCGAAGAGGTGGGTGTTGGATTCCCCGGGCACGTAGTCCACGCGGTGTGTCCGCCCTTCAGCCTCGAAGAGAAAGGGATGACGTTCGTGGTGCCGCGAGAGCGACCGGATGCCGAAGGGGGAGAGGAACTCTTCCTCGGAGCCCAGCACGGCGATCAGGCGGCGGAGGCGCTCGCGGGTCGGGATGGCCAGGAGCAGCTTCCGCCGGCTGTTGGATCGGCCGAGCGCGATGCCGCGGGTCAGCGAATGCTTGTGACGGACGAACCAGTCCAGCCGCCTTGCGAAGCCGGGAAGGCGGCGGAGCAAGTCTTCGTCGAAGACCTCGACAGCGATCAACGGCAGCAGGCCGACGAGCGA
The DNA here is from genome assembly GCA_947464705.1 of Verrucomicrobiota bacterium. Lineage (GTDB taxonomy): Bacteria > Verrucomicrobiota > Verrucomicrobiia > Limisphaerales > UBA9464 > SXXZ01. Next base: position 3,189 of record CANHYD010000136.1, read on the forward strand.
TCGGGTGCGCAGTGGTTCGGACGATTCCCCGCGAACCAGATGGTCGTAGTAGAAGCCATCCGCCTCGTCCCACAGGCCAGTTCCTCCGTGGGTGTTCATCGCCTCGGCGATCTGGACAAAATGCTCGAGGAACTTGCTCGCCATGTCCTCGTACGCCGGGACAACGCGGTCGCCATCCTGGGCCAACTCGAGCGACATCGCCAGCATGGTGGCGGCGTAGAAGGCCATCCACGCGGTGCCGTCCGCCTGGAACAGGGCACCTCCGCCGGGCAGGGGCTGAGAACGGTCGAACACGCCGATGTTGTCGAGTCCGAGGAAGCCGCCGGAGAAAAGGTTATTGCCGGCCGAGTCCTTGCGGTTCACCCACCAGGTGAAGTTCAGGAGGAGCTTCTGGAACGCGCTCTCGAGGAAGGAGCGGTCGCGGTGTCCGCGTCCGCCGGTGATCTTGTAAACACGCCACACGGCCCATGGGAGGACGGGCGGGTTGACGTCCCCGAAGGCGAACTCGTAGGCGGGCACCTGTCCGTTGGGGTGCATGTACCATTCGCGTAAGAACAGCTGGAGCTGGGACTTGGCGAACTCGCCGTCGATCCGGGCAAACGGGATCATGTGGAACGCAGAATCCCACGACGCGAACCAGGGGTACTCCCACTTGTCGGGCATCGAGAGGATGTCGCGCGCGTGCAAGTGCCGCCATTCGCGGTTGCGGCCCTTCCGACGTACGGCGGGCGGCGCCGGCGTGGCGGGATCGCCGAGCAGCCAATCCTCGACGACGTAATGGTAGAACTGCTTCGACCAGAGCAGGCCGGCGTAGGCGCGCCGGGAGACGAGGCGTTCACGGTCGGAAAGCTCGGGGGACAGGACGGCCTCGTAGAACGCGTCGCACTCTGCTCGACGTTGGGCGAAGACTTGCTCAAAGCCGGCGACGTCGACGGAGCCGACCTGGTCCGAACGCTTCAGCCGCAGGCGGAACACGCGCGAACCGCCCGAGGGAAGCACGACCTGGAACCATGCCGCCGACTTCGTCCCGACGAGCTCGGGGTTCACCGCCTCGATCCTTCCGCCAACCACCCGCTCGTGGAAGGCATCCTTCACGTAAGGGCCGGCGTTGGGCGTCCCATGCAGGCGGACATGGTTGGTCTCGTTCTCAGTGAAGAGCAGCGGAGGAGTGGTCGCGTCACCGAGGATTTCCCATCGGTAGCGTCCGAGGGTCAGATGCTCGCAGTCGACCTCGACCTCCGAGACCGCCCGCATCCGCGGCCGCGGTGTGCAACCTTCGTGGTTGCAGTCCCAGGTCCAGGTGTTGCGGAACCAGAACGTCGGCAGGAAATGGATCGCCGACTCCTCGGGCCCGGCGTTGACGATCTCAACGCGGATGAGCAGTTCCTCCACGTCGGCCTTGGCGTACTCCACGGTCACGTCGAAGCGGCGGTCGCCGTCGAAGACCCCGGTGTCGGCGAGTTCGAACTCCGGGGCGTCCTTGCCGCGGCGCCGGTTCTCTTCAACAAGGCGGGCGTAGGGGAACTCCGCCTGCGGATACCGGTAGAGGGCGCTGGCGTAGGAATGGGTGGGGGTGGAGTCGAGGTGGAACCAGGATTCCTTGACGTCCTCTCCGTGGTTGCCTTCGGCGTTGGTAAGGCCGAAGAGGCGTTCCTTGAGGATCGGGTCGCGGCCGTTCCAAAAGGTGGGAGCGAAGCACAGGCGGCACTGACGATCGGTAAACCCGAGCAGGCCGTCCTCGCCCCAGCGGTAGGCGCGGCTGCGGGCATGGTCGTGGGGGAAGTACTCCCAGCAGGTGCCGTGCTCCGAATAGTCCTCGCGGACGGTGGACCACTGGCGGTCGGCCAGGTAGGGCCCCCAGCGCTGCCAGTTGGCGGAGCGAAGGGCGTTCTCGGCGAGACGTTGGCCCTCGGCGGTCTGACGCAGACGTTCCTGGCGGTCGGTTAAAGCACCTTCGGAAGAGGAACTCATCGGGGGCCAGTGTCGCCGAAGATGCCCGGAGCGCCAGTGGGGGCCGATTTTTGATTTCCGGATTTTGCCCGCTCCCAGTCGTCTCGGCTGTCGAGTTGCGGATTCGTCCGTCCCGACGCCATCAGCCATCCCGAATGGTAAATCACAGACATTCTATAGAAGGAGGGAAGGATTTCCCGGGTGGGCGGGAGAGTGTGGGCGAGGAGTTGGCGCGGGTGACCACGCCACATCCCGAGAGGTCGTGCAGGGAGGCGAAGTCCACGTAGGCCCGTTCGAAGAGCACAATCTCGCCCAACGGAGGGTGTTTCAATACTTCGACAACGCTCTCGGACCTTTCCACCATGGCAGCCAACACCTGCGCCATCGGTCCTTCGACATGAGATCCTCCTTCATCCATTGGCTTTGCCTTGTCCTGGCCGCGATGCTGACCACCCGCTCGATCCGGTCCGACGAACCTGCTGCCAAGTCGGTTACCGCCGAGGGTTTGAGCCTCTCCCTTTGGGCCCGAGAGCCTCAGGTCATGGATCCGGTCGCTCTGAGTTTCGACGACCAAGGCGTGCTGTATGTGGCCGAAACGGCACGGCGCGGCACGGTGGACATCGACATCCGCGGCCACCGGGAATGGTTGGTGGAAGACTTGGCCAACCAATCCGTGGGAGACCTTCGCAACGCCTTCCGCCGCTGGATGGCCCCGGAACGGAGTCAGGAAAACGCTCCGTGGCTCCGCGATCTCAATGGGGACGGGGTGCACGACTGGCACGATTTGGAACCGGTGAAGGAACGCATTCGGCGATTGGAAGACACCCGGAACACCGGGCGCGCTGACCGCTCGCAAGTCTTCACCGAAGGCTTCAACGAAGAGATCTCCGGAGTCGTCGCCGGCGTGTTGCCCTGGGATGGATCGGTCTTCGTCACGGGCTATCCCGAACTGAAGCGATTCCGCGACACCAATCACGATGGAATCGCGGACACCCAGCAGACGGAATTCCGCGGGTTTGGCGTCCATGCCGCCTTCGATGGTCACGACCTCCACGGCCTCATCCTCGGGCCGGACGGAAAACTCTACTTCTCCTGCGGTGACAACGGGTTTTGTGTGACCAACCGCGACGGTCGGATCCTGCGCCATCCAAACACCGGAGGTGTGCTGCGGATGAACACCGACGGATCAGACCTAGAGGTCTATGCCACCGGCCTGCGTAATCCTCAGGAAATCGCCTTTGATGACGATGGCAATTTCTTCGCCGTGGACAACGATGGCGACCTGCGGGATGAGCGGGAACGGTTCGTCCACATCGC
>CANHYD010000137.1 GCA_947464705.1 Verrucomicrobiota bacterium
CGAAAAACGACGGTGACGGTCTGGATCGGGGCATCGATACCTGGCTCCGTTTGGGCCCGACTCGGAGTGGCAACTTGGGCCAACGGCTCCCCAGCACGGCGAGCGCGGCGCAATCGCTCGACCTCGTTGAACTCCGCACTCCGCCCACGCTGCAGCAGTTCGGCCCGCAGAATAGCTCGCTGCAAGGCGATGTGAAGCCCCTCCCAGGGCTCTGGATGGCTCGATTCGCGCCAGCGCTGGGCTTGCTCGCGCAGGTAGTCGGAATCGTGAGCGGCAATGTCGGCGACCCGCGCCAAGACTCGGGGTAGGGCAGGGCTGTGGTGGGTCATCCAGTCGGGAATCAACTGGTGTCGGATGCGGTTGCGAGGGATGGACAGATCCCGGTTGGAGGCATCTTCGCGATGGCCGACCTTTTGATTGCGGGCAAATCGGACCAGCGCGGATCGGTCGAATCCCAGGAATGGTCGGAGCAGGGAAACGCGCCGATCCGACGGTGACGGCGAGCGGTCGCGCATTCCGGCCAGACCCTCCGAACCAGCCCCGCGCAGAAGCCTCAGGAGGATGAGCTCGGCTTGATCTTGGGCGTGGTGGCCCAAGACCACCTCGAGCGAACCTACGGAGAGCGCCGTCCGGGCCAGGAAGGCATGGCGCAGGCGGCGTGCGGCCATTTCGAGGGACTCGCGTGACGCCTGGGCAGCCGCCCGCACGGAAACCTCTTCCACCACACAGGGTAGCCCCAAGGCCGCCGACTGCGCTCGAACCCAGTCCGCATCCCCATCCGCATCGGCCCCGCGAAGGCCGTGGTGGCAGTGCGCCACCGTGAGTTGCCATGGAAATTTCCGACTGAGGCGGGCCAAGCTGTGAAGCAATACCATGGAATCCAAGCCTCCGGACACAGCCACCACCAAGTGCCTCGGCCCGGTTCCGAACCGCTCCGCCCAATGCCGGCGGAGTTGCTGCAGAAATCCATCCATCGGAAACACAATACTGGATGAAGGCTCCCGCCGCCGAGACTCAAAAGGTGACTGCCGCCCGGATCGAAAAGGCGCGCGCACCGCCGGTGGCCGCCCTCGGCAGAGCCTGGGTGGCGATCACTCATGCGGCGACGGTCCACCGAAAATCCGTCGAGTTTCGACCCGGCAACTGCACATCTTGGGGGAGGCATTCCTTTTGGAGCGCAGGGCGTCCTGCAACCTGAAAGCCAATGGGCTTGAAAACCCACCGGCAGAGCGACTGCGTTGGCGCATTGCTCCGACGAGGGGTCCCACGATACGCTGAAGCCCACATGAAGCTCACCCGCACTGGCGCCTGGGTCGCCTGGACGCTGACGGCCTTGGCCCAGGAAGGGGTTCCGAAGGCGGCCACCGCTGATCCGTCGGCGATCCGCATCGAATCGCGGGACGGTCTGGGCGAGGTTGAATTGAGTCCGGATGCCCGGACGGCTTCGGCCAAGAATGGCGTGGTGGTGCACTGGATGGGCAGCGCAGTGAGCGCTCAATCGGTCACGCTGAGCCAAGAAACAGGAGAGGCCACCGCCGAGGGGGATGTCGTCGTCGAGTACGCCGCAGAATCCGGAGAACGGATCCGGTGGAAGGGGCAGAATGTTCGCTTCGATTTTCGCCAGAAACGCTTAGAGGCCGGCCTGTTCCGCTTTGGGGCGGGTCCGCTCTTCCTTCGGGGTGATCGGTTGTCGGTGACCCAAGGGGGCACCAATCAAGTGGTGCTTGGTGGCGAAGTGACCACCGACGATGCGGCGGAACCGGGTTACAAGATCCGGGCCAAGACCCTGAGCATCGACAGCAACCGGACCATTTCGGCTGAGGATGCTCTGCTCTACGTCGGCAAGGTGCCGGTGATGTATTTTCCTTGGTATGTCCGTAAGGCCGATCGGCATCCCAATTTCTTCAGTGTCACTCCGGGTTACCGCAGTTTGTATGGACCCTACGTGTTGGGTAGCTACCACTGGCTTTCACGCACCAATCTGGAGACGGTCGTGGACTTGGATTACCGGCAACGCCGAGGCATCGGTGGAGGACCGCGCCTGTCCTACGACTTGGGCGATTTGGGTAAGGGGCGGGGCGGGTTCTACTTCATCCAAGATCAGGCCCCGGAACTCAGTTCGTTCAACGGGCCCATCGATCCCGACCGGTACCGTTTCGATTTGCGGCACTCGGTCACCAATGATTCGGGTTTCGAGTTCAAGGGTGTCCTACGCGGTCAGAGCGATCCGATGGTGCTGCGCGATTTCTTTGAGCGAGAATTCCGGACGGATCCCCAGCCCAAGACCTTCGTCGAGCTCTCCCAGCTCAATTCAAATTGGAGTCTCGATTTTCTGGCACATGCCCAGGTCAACGAGTTCTTCCGGACCGTCGAGCGACTGCCGGATGTCCGTCTGCGGGGCCTGCGGCAGCAGATCGGAGTGACGCCGATCTATTACGAGAGCGACAGTTCGCTGGCCTATCTGCGGTACCGTGATGCTCTGGCAGGCGGCACCAACTACGCGGCCTTCCGCGGCGATACCTACCATCAGTTGGTGGCACCCCATACCGTCGGTGGATGGTTGAACGTTTCACCCCGGTTGGGCGCGCGCGCCACCTACTACGGCGACCCGGAGGGCCTGAACACGATCGACACGGACCGGGAACGATGGGTGGCCAACACCGGCGTGGATGTCGGGTTCAAAGCCTCGAGAGTCTGGCCGACCTACTCCAGCACCGTGCTCGACATGAACGGGGCCCGCCACATCGCCGAACCCCAGTTCAGCTACGTTTTCGTACCGGAGCCCAACCGGACCCCGACCGAATTGCCTCAGTTCGACCGGGAACTCATCAGCCCAAAGCTGTTGCCCATCCATTTTCCCGACTACACGCAGATCGATTCGGTGGACAGCCAGAACACGGTGCGACTGGGTCTTCGGAACAAGGTTCAGACCAAGCGAGAGGAGCAGGTGGAGAACGTCCTGAATTGGTCCCTCCTGACCGACTGGCGCATCCAACAGCGCACCGACCAGACCCAGTTCTCTGACCTCTACTCCGAGGTGGATTTTACGCCCCGTTCATGGCTGACGCTGACCTCGGAAACTCGGTTCAATACCGTGACCCGCGAGTTCCGCGAATCAAATCATCGAGCTACCTGGTCGCCGACCGAATGGTTCGATTGGAGCATTGGCCACCGCTACCTCCGCGACGACTGGACCTTGTATGGCGTGGGCAACAATCTGATTTTCAGCAGGTTTCACGCAAAGTTGAACGAGAACTGGGCGGTCCGAGGAGTCCATCAATTCGAAGCACGCGACGGGACGCTTGAGGAGCAACAGTACCAAGTCTACCGCGATCTGCGGAGTTGGACCGTCGGGCTAGGCTTCCGATTGCGTGAGAACCGAATCGGGCCTCAGGACTTCACCATTGCGCTGACCATCTCGCTCAAGGCATTCCCGCGATTCCATCTGGGTGACGACCGGGCCAATCCTTCCATGCTACTGGGGATGTGAACCACATTCCGGGAGATCCACCGCCTCCCAGGATTCTTCATCAAGAAACACTCCTCGCCGTACAACCTCTGCGGACGCGGACCGCTCGGAGATCGGTCCCTACCTCAGAGGCTTATCGGGCCACATCCCGTATTTCCAAGACAAACACCGCCTCACCCACGCGCCTCCGGGGTAGGGCGATTTCTCCGAAAGCGCCAAGGTCTGGGGACACGAACCGCTCGGAGATCGGTCCCTACCTCAGAGGCTTATCGGGCCACATCCCGTATTTCCAAGACAAACACCGCCTCACCCACGCGCCTCCGGGGTAGGGCGATCTCTCCGAAAGCGCCAAGGTCTGGGGACTCGGACCGCTCGGAGATCGGTGCCGACCTTCAGAGGCTCATCCAGGTACAGGCTGTATTCCCGCTACCAACCCAGCCTCAACCGGAGATCTCCGTGGGTAGGGCGATTTCTCCGAAAGCGCCAAGGCCCGCGGACGCGGACCGCTCGGCGATCGGTCCCTACCTCAGAGGCTCATCGGAATAGGAGGCTGATCGGGCTACAGGCCGGATTCCCGCAACAAACCCACCCAAGAGGTTCATCGAAATAGGATCAACTCCGGGAACGCTGGCCGGATTACTGAAGTGAATATAACACACATTGTGCATTTACCGGGCGCCACCAAAGTCCGTGGTTTTTCGATGAAACCTGGCACTTGGGATCCGATGAACCCCACGGGAAAAATCTCCTGAAGAACCGCCGCGTCACGGAATTTTCTGCAACTCGGCCTGAGTCCATGAATCCTCGCGCTTCGATTCCAAAGTTCGGATGGCTTTGACCACCTCCGCCGATACCGGCGCAGCGGCGTGGCCCCATTCGCGACGGATGTAGGTCAACGAGTCGGCGATCTGGGCATCGTCCAGAGCCTCAGCCAAGGCCGGCATGTTCAACTCGTAGCGGACACCTTTGACCGTAATCGCATCGCGCAAGCCATGCAGGACCACCCGGACCAAGCGTTGTTCGGAACCCAGGACCCATTCCGAATCCACCAAGGGTGGCGCCAGACCCTCTTGGCCATTGCCATGGGGCTGATGGCAGGCGCCGCAAATGGTCGGATAAATGTCACGACCCCGGTCAAAACTGGCTTTGGCGATCGGCGGCAAGGCTTGAACGCTGCCGGCAGCCAAGGTGTCGGCACTGGCGGATTTGCCAGGCCAGAAATAGAGCGACTCGATCTTCTGGACCCGTGCCACGATCTCGGCATTGGCGGAACGACGCAGTGCCACCAATCCTTCGGGTTCGGCAGTCAACTCCGTCTGCTTGATTCGCGGAGCCGGAGCGCCCTTGGAGGCCGCCGGAACCAGGCCAGCGAATCCGTCCAACAAGGCCGGCAGTGGCCACTCGTTTTCCTTGAGTTTGGCCGCTAGGTTCAAAGCCGCCGCAATCTCGGTCGGACGCCCCGAAGCCCCGACGCATCGCGCCAGCTTGGACACCAACGGAGCGTGGTCCTTTTTGTCGGGTCCGCACTGAGCGTCGCCGAGCAATTGGGTCAAGAAGGTCAACTCGCGTCCCTTGAGCCCGCTGATTGCCGCATCCTGACGCAATGGCGTGGCTGGGCCGGTCATGAGCAGGAATCGCATCGCCGCATCGGCCGCAGGCGTGCCGATGTTTCCCAGAGAACAGAGCAGGGCGATCTGGGCCTCTCCGCGGACGGAGGGTGCGCGTTGAATCATGCGCTCGACGGCCGTTTCCCGCACCGGGCCCGGGGGCAGGCTGTCGGTGATTCGGAACGCAGCGGAACGCACCTTGGAATCGGGATCGTCCAGGGCCGACAGGAGGGTTTCCAAGGGCAACCTCCCCTGCCCTTCGAGTGTCCAGAGAGCCTGGAGCCGCACCACTGCAGGCGTGGAATCGCGTTGGGTGACCAATTGCTGCAAGGCCTCGGCCGACTCGGACGCGGGGGTTTCCACCAACAAGCGTTGGGCGGTGTCCCGCCAGAACCCATTGGCACTGGACAGTCGAACCATCAGGTCGCGAGTCGACGGCTTTTCGGGCAGACGCGCCGCGCGGTCCGGCAATTTCCCGGAATGAACGATGCGATAAATGCGGCCCAAGTCGGTCGGTGCCTGAAGTCCTCGCGACTCGATTTGCTTGCGCAAGTAGCTCGTCAGGTAGATGCGGTGCTGGATGAGGCCGCGAGCCATGTCCACCACATAGAGCGCTCCGTCAGGACCGTTTTGCAAATTCACCGGCCGGAAGCGCTCATCAGTCGACGTCAAAAACTCGTCCGAGTCGTACGCGTTGGTCGCTGTGATCACCCCGTCCTGTTCGGTCAGCTTGTTGCGGCGAATGAGGTTGGCGCTCGGTTCGCACAGAAAGACATCGCCCCGGTAATCTTCCGGGAACTGATCGCCGCGATAGACCAAGGGGCCACAGGCCGCCGTGAAACTGGCGAGCTTGCCCTCGGGCGTCAGCGTATTGGGCTGATAACCCCGGTTTACACCCGGATTCACTCGCGCCGACCAAACTTGTTGGGACTTTGCCAACTGGGCGTTTACTCCGACCGGGGATTTCAGGTTCGGATTCCGGGCCAAATAATGGGAGGGCAATAGGTCGCCGCGAATCTGATCCGAGTTCGAGTTGTAGAACAACCGGCCCGCGTCGTCGTGGCTGATGCCCCACTGACCGCGCGTGACGGTTTCTTCACGGATCCAAGTGGGCGGCGCGCCGGAGGTATTGCGAAAGCGAACCGTGTGGTTGGCGGAATAAATCCAATTGTCCACGTTGCGCAGCAAACCATTGCTGGCGTGCTCCGGGTTGGATTTCAGCCCCAGTGCGGGGTCGTTCTGTGTGGCGTAGTCACTGGCCACCAAGATCTTTTCGTCGGCCTTGCCGTCGCCGTTGGTGTCCTTCATCCACCACAATTTGGGGGGC
>CANHYD010000138.1 GCA_947464705.1 Verrucomicrobiota bacterium
CACCGTCCGTCCCCTGAGCCACCCGTTCCCTGGCCTACCAGACAAGGCGCGGACGGCCCGAGAGACTCGGGCCCTACCGGGGGACAGCGGCCTGGGGGCCGCTCATGGATATTTGGGCCCGAAGGCCCGCTGGCCTGGTAGGGACGGTGTCTCACCGTCCGTCCCCTGAGCCATCCGTTCCCTGGCCTGCCGGGCGAGGCGCGGACGGCCCGAGGGACTCGAGCCCTGCCTCATCAACCCCATCCGGCCACACCGCGGCATCAAATCATCGGGCCTGCAGCACTGGCTGGAGCACCTTCCAGACGTTGGTGGCGACGCGGCGGTGCCCCTCGGCGTTGGGGTGAATCTGGTCGGGGAGGTTGAGTTCCGGGCGACCTCCCACGCCTTCGAGAAGGAACGGGATCAACGCGGCCTGATGCGATTGAGCCAAGTCGGAGTAAAGGCTCTCGAATTGACGGGTGTAGGCCTCTCCCAGGTTCTCGGGCATCTTCATGCCGGCCAGCACAATGCGAACGTTCGGGTGCTTGGCCCGGGTGCGCTCGATGACCATCTGCAGGTTGGTGCGGGTAGCCTCCAGCGGCAGCCCCCGCAAACCGTCGTTGCTGCCCAACTCGAGCAAGAGGGCATCCACAGGGCGACGCAGGATCCAATCCAGACGACGGAGACCGCCCGCTGAGGTGTCGCCACTGAGCCCCGCATTGACCAACTTCCAGGGCAGGCCCGAGTGACGGATCTTTTCTTGGATCCGCGCCGGCCAAGCCTCACTCGGATCGACACCGAACCCCGCCGAGAGGCTGTCCCCTAGGACGACCAGGATCTTGTCGGCCGGGGGCGTACCGGATGGGTGGGAGGGGCTTTCCTCAGCGGGCGTTCCCCAGCCCAGCAACCCGAAGCCCAACAAGCCGAGACACAACGCCACCCAGAGTGCAATGGGGGAGCGAGGTCGCCGGTTCATGGATCAATGAGCCGTTTCGGACGCGTCGGCCTGGGCAGGCTTGGGCCGGTACAAAACCACCACGTGGCCGATCACGGTCACCAGATGGCTGCCCGACTCACGGGCCACCTGTTCGCCAATCTCGTGGCGCTGGTCCTTGAGGTCGTAGAGTCGGATCTTCACCAGTTCGTGCTGGGCCAACTCGCGATCCAGACCGGCTAGAAAAGCCGGGGACACTCCCCCACGCCCAAGGCGGACGGAGGCTTCGAGGCGTTGGGCCTGTCCCTTGAGCTTGCGGACTTGGGCATTGGAAAGCGGCGCGGCCGCAGGGGTCTCGGAAGACATGTTCAAAGCGTTTGGATTTTGGCCACCAACCCGGTGGTGGAACGGCCTGGCAGGAAGGGAATGAACACGATGCGGCCTCCACCGGATTCCACGGCCCGACGTTCCTCCTGATCAACGGTTTCCAGGGTGTAATCGCCACCCTTCACGTAGATGTCCGGACGGGCGGTCGCCAAGAAGCGGACGGCCCGCTTTTCCGGGAAAATCGCCACAGCGGAGACGCATTCCAGGGCCGCCAACACTCGGGCACGATCGCCCTCGATATTGAGCGGACGGGTGGGACCCTTGAGCTCTCGCACGCTAGCGTCGCCGTTCAGGCCCACCAGCAGCGCGTCCCCCAGAGAGCGAGCCGCCTCCAGGTAGGCGACATGGCCCGCATGAAGCAGGTCAAAGCAGCCATTGGTCACCACCAAGACCTTGCCCGAAGCCTTCATGGCTTCGCGCCAGGCGGGGAATGCCTCGGAGCTAATGAGTTTGTGGACCGTGTCCATACCGGGGAGACCTTCTCCCAGCCAAGGCCTTCTGCCAATCCGGAACACCCTCTATCCGTGCAAACCCAATCGCGGCAACTGATCGCGGTGACTGCGGCTCAGGGTCACTTTGGCCCCGGAGAGCAGCTCAATGCAGTATTCCCCATGGAAGAGCGGCTCGAGTTGGCGCACTCGGGCCACCTGCACGATGGCCGTGCGGCTGACCCGGACGAATCGCTCAGAGGGCAGTCGCTGAGAGATGGCGTTCATGGTCTCGCGCATCAGGAAGGTCTGGGAACCCACATGCAGCTCCACGTAGTTATCGGCACTGCCGATCCAGTCGATATCGGCCACCGGCACAAAGACGATGCGACCGTTGTGCTTCACTGGCAGACGGTCCGGAAGTTTGGGCTCCGGCGAGCTCGGTTCTGATCGGGCGACCGCCAGTCGTTTCGAAACCCGATCCAGCGCCGTCTTGAACCGCTCCCGGGAAACCGGCTTGAGCAGATAGTCCACCGCCTGAACCTCGAAGGCCTCCACGGCGAATTGCTCGTGTGCGGTGACGAAGACCACGGCCGGTGGGGCCGAATCTCCAAGGGCTTCCAGCACCTGAACCCCGGTCAAGCCGGGCATCTGGACATCCAGGAAGACCAAATCGGGGCGTTCCCGACGCAGCACCTCCACCGCCTCGTTGCCCTGGGAACATTCACCCAGCAAGACAACCTGCGGCTCGCGACTCAGCCAGTGGCGGAGCCGCTCCCGGGCCAGGGGTTCATCGTCCACGACGATGGCTCGAATCGGGGGCATTCGGTTACCGTGCCAAGGGTATTGGCGCTGTCGAGTCTGCGGGAGAAGCTTTTGGTCATCCATCCACCGGCCCGGATTCCGGAGCAGAAGAGAACCCTGAATCACCGACTCAGCGGCAATTCAACCACCGCCAGAACTCCACCACCTGGGGGTGCCTCCAACTCGAACCGAGCCTGCGACCCATAGAGTTGGAGCAATCGAGCCAGGGTGTTCGACGTTCCAACCCCCAAGGTGGGTTCCCGATCGGCAGGAAGCCCTTTCCCGTTGTCGTGAACCTCCAACCGCAGGCGCCCTGGAGCCGACTCCGAAGCGCGGATGGCAATTCGCCCGGGAACCAATAGCGGTTCGACCCCGTGCTTGATGGCGTTCTCGACGAGCGGCTGGAGGATCAGATTGGGCACCTGGGCCTCTTGAACCTCGGGAGAAATTTCCCGCGACACGGACAGCCGATCCCCGAAGCGCATCTGCTCCAGAGTCAAATAACGGTCCAAAAAGGCCAACTCCTCGCGCAGCGTGACCAATTGCCGGCCGGATCGATCCAAGGCATGACGCAGCAATTCGGCCAATCGCACCAGCATAGCATCGGCCGCGTCCACATCTCGGAACATCAGCGTGCCGATGCCGTTGAGCGCGTTGAAGAGGAAGTGCGGGTTCAATTGCATCTGGAGCGCCATCAACCGCGCCGAGCTCAGTCGCCCCTCCAGATCCATCACGCGGCGTTCCCGATCTCGGAGACTCTCGGAATAGGCGACCACGTGAGCGACGGTCACCACGACCCAATAAACCAGCATGTTGAAAAAGAAGGTGGCCACGAGCACGTAGCGAATGAGGTCGTGGAGGGGCTTCTCGGACCGGTGCCCCGGGAAGAGCCACTCTCCAACACCGGCGCGCACGAGGATCCAAACCAGTGAAAACACCGCACCACCGACGCCATGGAGGGCCAACCGCAGGCGCCAGTGATCGCCACCCAGATTGAAGCGCCGCCCTAGCCGGAAGGCCGGTATCGCCAAGAGCGCGAAGACATACCAGTCGGCCAGAGCGCCCTGGAGGGCCACCGTCCAAGAGACTCCTTCTCCGAAGGTAGCCGCCTTGAGGTAGTGCTGCCCAGCGAAGGCCAGCCCCACCAGGGTCCAGCTCAGCCCGTACAACAGCGGAAACCACCGCTGGCGGCTGGGAGAAGACGGAACCTCGGGATCCACGTCCGCAACAGTGCCGCACCCGCTGCCTCAGGCAACGCCCATTCCTCAACGCACAACCAGAGCCCCTTTCAAGACGGCGTCCTCCAGGAAGGCATGAAAAACAAAAAGCCCTTCTGGATCGCTCCAGAAGGGCTTTCAAAGTGGTGCGCACGGCAGGACTTGAACCTGCACACCTTACGGCTCTACCACCTCAAGGTAGCGCGTCTGCCAATTTCGCCACGTGCGCAATAAGTCGCTCGGTTCTCAAACTGATTTCGAACTCTATTCCGATTTCGATCTCAGCTAAGCATCCCTTCAGTCCAGTCGCCAGAAGATCTCTTCTGGTAGTGAACCGATGGTCGGGGCGGTGAGATTCGAACTCACGACCTCTTGTACCCGAAACAAGCGCGCTACCAGGCTACGCTACGCCCCGAACCAAACGAGGGCCGGAAAATGGGGAAATAACGGCCGGGTTGCAATGGATTTCTCCTGAAAAGTGAAATCACCCTTCCTTTGCCCGCCTTGGATTCGTGTCGCTGGAACCGATAAAGCGCCTTTCCTGAGCCCTTGGGTCGCCAACAATCCCAGCCCCATTGGCCCGCAGCACCAACAATTGGCCGGCACCTTGCCCTTGATCTTCTTGGCGCTTGAATTGACCCGTAACGATCGCCCGGTTATACCGATGTCCTTCAAATGAAACTGAACCTTTCCGCGGGTCGTGCCCTACGGCGCGGCTTTACGCTCATCGAACTGCTGGTCGTCATCGCGATCATCGCAATTCTCGCCGGCATGCTCTTGCCTGCTCTGGCCAAGTCCAAGTCCAAGGCGACAGGTATCCTCTGCATGAACAACCTCCAGCAACTCATGCTCGGTTGGCGCCTGTACGCCGATGACAATTCGGACGGAACGGTGTCCGCCCAAAACAACAACGATCGCCGCCCGAACTGGATCGAAGGCAACATCGACTATTCAGCCGACAGCGCCAACCAGCGCTACCTGACCAACAGCCCGCTCTTCAAATATGTGGGCGGAGCCCAGGCGGTCTTCAAGTGCCCGGCCGACCGCCAGACGGTCCGCGTGGGCCAACTCAAGGTGCCGCGCATCCGCAGCAACTCCATGAGCCAAGTCTGGGGCAACGGCGACTGGCTCGATTACGACTACAACCAGGGCCAGACGAAATGGCGCAAGTACAGCAAGCTGGGAAACGTGGTCCAACCGTCGCAAACCTGGGTGCTAGTCGACGAGCATCCGGACAGCATCAATGACGCCGCGTTCGCCAACATCATGACCGATGCGCGCAAAGCCGGACGGTCCAAGGTGGTAGACCAACCCGCCAACTACCACAACGGCGCGGCCGGCTTCTCCTTCTCCGATGGACACGCCGAGATCCGTCGCTGGCTCGGCGCCAAGATCGGCCAGGCCAAGGTCAACTTCAACGCAACGGGCAACTACATCTCGCTCGGCGGAGTGATCCCGGCCAACGACCCCAAGTCGCTGCTGGATGTGGGCTGGATGGCAGACAACACCACGGTGTCCACCCAGTAACCCTCCGCAGTTCCGATACGAATCCCAAGAAACGCCGCCGTCCTGGCGGCGTTTCTGCTTTTCATGAACCCCCGCATCACCGCTTCGCTGGTCCTGATCGGCACCTGCGCGCTCTGGGCCTTCAGCTTTCCGCTGCTCAAGTCCATCGAGCAACTGGGCCAACGCAATGCGCCGGGGAATTCCAGCCTATTCCTCTCCACCTTGCTGGTCGCCTGCCGCTTCACCTGTGCCGCGGGATTGTTCCTGATTGGCAATGGAATCCGCTGCCGGTGGCGACAACGCAGCCGGGGCGACGGTGGCCGTCCTCTTTCCGTCCGCCCCACACCGTTGGAGTGGCAGCAAGGTCTAGGCATCGGGATCTTCGGCTCTCTGGGCCTGATTCTCCAGATGGACGGGCTGGCTTACACCGAGGGGTCCGTATCGGCGTTTTTGACCCAGGGCTATGCGGTGTTGATTCCGATCTGGGTCACCCTCACGGCCCGCCGCCTGCCCGGCTGGACCGTCGCGGGCGCTTGCCTGCTGGTGGGGTTGGGTGCGGCCGTGCTGGCGGGAGTCCGCTGGAACCACCTGCATCTCGGGCGAGGAGAACTGGAAACGCTGGCCGGGTCCGTGCTCTTTGCCGGCCAGATCCTGTGGCTGGAACGGCCGCAGTTCGCGGGCAACGACTCCGTCCGCTCCACCACGGTCATGTTCGGCGCCATGGCGCTGACGGCTTGGCCACTGGCCTTCGCCTTGGCGCGGGACCCTCACGATATCGTCAAGGCGGTCAGTTCCATTGAAATCGCCTCACTCTTCGCTCTGCTGCTCTTCGGTTGCACCTTGGCAACCTTCCCGCTGGCCAATCACTGGCAGCCCAAGGTAACGGCCACCCAAGCGGGCCTGCTCTATTGCACGGAACCGGTCTTCACCAGCGTGGTTTGCCTGTTTGTGCCGGGTTGGATTTCCAAGGCCACCGGCCTGAATTACCCGGATGAATTCGTCCACCTGCGGTTGATCCTGGGTGGCTCCTGTATTCTCGCGGCCAATGTTTGGATCCTCCTGCAACCACCGCCCAAGCCTCTTGATTCTTAGCCAACGATTTGAGTTGGGAGGACAAGGATAACGCGGCGATTTATTTC
>CANHYD010000139.1 GCA_947464705.1 Verrucomicrobiota bacterium
CCTCGGAGGCTGTTCGAGTCTGGGACGCGGGGTCTTGCTACAGGCTGGCCAAGGCCCGGCGAGCTCCGGGGGTAGGGCGATGTCTCCGAAAGCGCCGCGTCTGTGGTGCGGACAGCTCGGAGATCGGTCCCTACCTCGGAGGTCTTCGGGTGATATTCGGTGTTGGGCGTTGGGCATTGCCTGGAACGAAATGGATTCGTTCCGGCTTTGGTCTTGAACCAAGCAACACACCCGCGCTGCGCTTTCCTGGGTCCCCGACTCGCCTATTTCCAAGTCATGCGGGTGAAGACGGGGAAGTGATCGCTCGGCTGACGCCCTCCCGGGGTCAGGTCCACCACCTCGGACCAAGGCACCTCGGCCTCACCCCGACACAGGATCCAGTCGATGCGGGCACTGTTGAAGGTGGACTTTCCAAATCCATTGAAGGAATTGAGCGTTTCATTCTTGCGTTGAGCCGCAGCGAACCACGTATCCGTGAATCCGATATCCCGGGTCAGTGCATCATAGACCGTGTTCCGAGTGGCCACGGCGTTGAAGTCTCCCATCAAGATCACCCGCTCGTTGGCGGGAATCTTCGCCAACCGACTCCGGATCAAGGCCGCCCCCTTCTCGCGGGCCGGCTGAAGCGCATGGTCCAGATGCGTGTTCCACAGGTGAAACTCCTTGCCGGTCTGACGGTCACGGAATCGCACGGAAGTCACCATGCGACGGTTGGGGTTGCCCCAGGTGGATGAGCCAATGACCTCCGGAGTGTCGCTCAGCCAGAAATGGTCATAGGCCAACGGTTCGAAGCGCGACCGCCGGTAGAAAATGGCCATGAACTCCCCGCGACTGCCGCCATCGCGACCGGTGCCGATCCAGTCGTATTCGGGAAGGTCCGAGGCCAGGTCGCGCAATTGATGGTACACGCCCTCCTGCGTCCCCATCAGGTCAGGGGCATATTGTTTCAGGAGCGTCTGCATGGCCGGGCGACGATCTGGCCAAGCCTCCGGACCCTTGGGGGTCGCGTAGCGGAGATTGTAGGTCATCACTCGCAACTCTCCGCCACCCGAGGCCTCGGCTCGACCGCTCAAAGCCGGAGCCGCAGCGATCAGGGGAAGGGTCGAAAGGAACCGACGGCGGGAATTCATGGCCCCAGAAACAACGCCCCGGGCCAAACCTCAAGCAAAACAGGGCTTCATGGTCGCGCTCAGCTCGCTCCAAGAGTGCTCGAAGGCTCCTTGGGTCAGAGGGGCTTCTCGAGCTGGCTCTCCCGAATCCGTCGAGCGCGTTGCCCCCAGGTCGCCGCCACCGCAGGCAGTTCTCGGGCGACATGCTCATAGAGACCAGCCGCCTCACCGGTTCGACCGAGGCGCTCGAGAATCTCTCCCGTGCTACGGGCCGCCTCCGTCAGGATATCGGCGGAAAGTTTCTCACCGGGCGACAAAACCTTACCCAGCGCGACATCCAAACCCGCCTGAATGGCCCGCTCCAAGAACTCCCCGGATTCAGTGCCACTCCGCAGTTCCGACACCTTGCGATTGACCGCCGCATAGCCCAACCACGCGCGGCATCGGGTCTCGATTCCGGCTCCTGGAAGCTTGGCCGCTCGGAGATAGAGTTCAGCCGCACGCGTGTAGTCGGCCGGATTGAGGGTGCTGAGCTGGAAGTGACAGTTGCCCATCATCCCCAGGGCCGGCGCGACATAGGGGCTGTTGGTGAACTCCAGAACCCGGGTGAAGGCCTCCAGTGCCAAGCGGTATCGGGACAGCGGGTCACTCCCGGGGTCCACCGGCTTGGCTTGCAGCAGTTCGCCGTAATGGAAAAGGGCGGCCGACTGGATCTCGGCGGGCGCTGCCTTGTCATTGATCAACTCGCGGAAATGTTCGGCGGAGGATTCGAAGTTCTGCAATTTGCGACCTGCCTCAGCAGCCCACAGCCTAGCGCGATACCAGGTGTCACCCCTCGCAGCGCGCACCGTGGCATTGGTCAAGATGGCGGCGCTGGCCTGCCCAGCCTGAAGGTAATCCTGTTGCTCGAAGAACCGGCCCGCCAACCAAAGTTGGGCGGACAAGGTCCCGGGATCCGCGGGGTTCTTGGCGGCCAATTCGGAGAACTGGCTCATGGCTGCCGCAGGATCGCCGGAACGCGACAGTGCGTAGGCCAAATGAAACCCCGCGCGCACGGCACCGGGGTGCTGGGGATGGGCCACCAACCAGCGCCGCAATTCGGCCACCGAATCGGCCCAACGCTCGTCATGCAACCCGAGCATGGCTAACTCCAACTCCACTTCGGGACGAACCCTGCTCTCGGGGAAACGCCGGAGGTAATCCTGCAACAATCCACGCCCCAACTCGCCGGCCCCCTGCCGCGCCAGGGACGATCCCAGCCAGAGGACGCTTTGTCCGGCCCGGACCGCTGCCTGGGGCAACTCCAACAAACGGCGCAAGGCCGACTCGCCGGCCGGCGCATTGGTGCTGGCGATGGCGGCGATCACGGCTTGCTCCAAGGCGGCCGGCATCCAGATCTCCCGCTCAACGGGGCGTTCGGCAACGGCGGCGGCCACCTCCAGATAGCCCGTCAAGGCCAAGGGAGCATCTCCCAACCATGCGGCGGCATCGGCAGCCTTGAAACGGGCCACCAGACGATCGGGGGATCCGGCCGGCAGCTGGGACAATGCTGCCTGGAAACCGCTCAAGGCCTGCGCCATGACCGCCTTGGAATTACCCGAGAGTGCTTCTTCCCAACGGCACCAAGCCAGAGTCAGTGTGAGGGGTGCGCGAACTTCCGGAGGGGGATTCAGCGAGGCGGCCCGCTCGAGTTCCGCAACGGCTCGGGTGAGGCTGACGTGGGATTCGGCAGTGGCTGAACCCACCCGATCGGCACCCCGTCGGGTCAGGTGTTCCCGGAGATGGATCTGTCCCAAGCGCAGCCGCAGTGCGGCGACGGAGGCATCGTCACCCAGTCCGGTAATGCCCGCTTCGAGGCGTTCACGAGCCAGCGACAATTGCCCTTGGGAAACCCACCAGTCACTGAGGTTGCCAATGGCATCGCTGCGGAACGCCGCAGGAACAGCCGGGGCCAGATTCTCCTCCAGTGGCACCACCGCGCGCGCCCCCTGCCCTGCAGCCAAGAGCAGGCGACCCAATAGCGCCGAGGATTCCGGGCGTCGCGCGACCAACCCGTCGGCATCGGCGATGCGCCGCAACTGTTCGGCCGCCGCAATCGCCTGCTCCGCCTGCCGACCCGCCTCCAGGATGCGAACCTCGAGCCGTAACCGGTCCCACTGGGTCGCCGGCGTCTGAGCCAGTGGAGTCGCAGCGACCACGGCCTCACGAGCTCGAGTCCAGTGGCCCGCGCTCAGATGGGCTTCGGCCGCCAGCATTAAACCCTTCCAAAGCAGGTCGGCCGGTTTGCCTTGGCTCATGGCTCGACGGAACGGGCCTTCGGGTTGATCCAACAAGGCGGCCGCCTCTTGGGGTTGAGCCGATCGGAAGAGAGCCTCGGCCTGGCGCACCGACGCATGGAGCGCCAACTCGGATCCAGAAAACCGCGCCAAGTAGAGCCCGAAGGTTTTCTGAGCCGCGGCATGGTCCCCACGCCCCGCCTCAGCCTCCCCTTGGGCATACAATGCCCGACTCAAGGCCTCGGGCCTCAGTGCCGAATCAGGAAACTGACTGGAAAATGCGGTAAACTCGTCAGCGGCGCGCGCGTAGGCACCGATCGAGAAGGAGCGGAGAGCGGCATTGAAGGCGACTTGGTCTGGCCCCTCGGCGGCAAGAACCGACAGGCTCAAGACGATTCCCATCATCCAGCCCCACCCCCGACTCGATTCCTCGCGCAACCAACGCATCGCCCCACTCTCCGGACGGACTGGCGAACGAGCAAGCGGAGAGCACTCCCGCCGCGGAGGTCACTCAGGGCGCCCAACCCGCCCCACCAAACTGCAAAAACAGGACCCTTCCCGATTTCCCCACAGAGACTATGGTTGGAGGCATGCAGGGCAGTCATGGGGTCACTGGAGTCTGGAATGGCGGATGGAACGAAGCGGAACTGAGCCGCTGGGCTGCGGCATTGCGGGCCCAGTTGGCCGACTCGGGCGTGACCTTGGGGTTGGTCTTCTTGGCTCCATCGCTTTTTCCCCATGCCGAAGAGGTCTTGGAAGTACTGCGTGTTCATGGACGTATCCCCTGCCTGGCCGGCTGCTCCGGAGTGGGGTTGATCTCGGGGGGCAACGAGTTTGAAGAAGGGGTCGACCTAGTTCTCGGACTGCACAACCTTCCCGGGGCCACCCTCAAGGGTTTCCACTTCGACAACGACACCATCGACGCCATGGACGATTCGGCGGCGTGGATTCAAAAAACAGGCCTGTCCCCGGAACAGGTCAATGGCTGGCTCATTTTCGCGAGCCCATTCCACCTGAACGGCGAGGCGTGGCTGCGGCAATGGAACAAAGCCTATCCCGGAATTCCTGCCATCGGCGGGCTGGCCAGCGGCGATTTCTCGGCCGAGCAGTGTCAGGTGTACTTCAATGGCGGGGTCCATGAGCAGGGACTGGTGGCCGTGGCTCTTTGTGGCGATGTCACCCTCGAAACCGTGGTGTCACAAGGGTGCACACCGATCGGCGAGAGCTGGACCATCACACGGGCAGACCGGAACTTCATCCTAGGGATCGGCAATCGCCCCGCTTACTCGGTCTTGATGGAGACCTTCGAGGGCATGAGCCAAGAGGAGCGCAAGAAGAGCCAAAACAACCTCTTCGTGGGCTTGGCCATCGATGAATATCGCGAAGAGCTGCACTGCGGTGATTTCTTGGTCCGCAATCTTCTGGGTGGGGACCCCAAGAATGGAGCCCTGGCCGTCGGAGCCTACCCACGCACCGGACAAACCCTCCAGTTCCAGCGACGCGACTCGGAAACGGCCGACGCGGAGTTGTCGGCGCTCTTGGCTCAAGCGCGCACCCAGTTGGCCGGACGTCCGATTTACGGAGGGTGCCTCACCGTTTGCAATGGCCGAGGATCCCGACTCTTCGGCATCCCCAACCACGACGCGGGCCTCGTACAAGAGCAACTGGGTCGCACCGCCATCACCGGATTCTTCGGGCATGGCGAGTTGGGGCCAGTGGCTCGTCAAAATTTCCTGCACGGCTACACCGCCTCGCTCGGGCTCTTCGTGCCCAAGTCGACGCCGAATCCGGCTTGAAATCGCTCGGGCCCCGCTCCAGCGGATCCGTGCACCTGACACTCCCGAAACATCCCCGAGAGTTGCCACAACCGCCCCCCTTCTGCCTTCATCTGCACTCATCTGCAGCCAATCCCGATTCCTGAATGAACGACGAACAACAACCCCAGTTTGAATCCGCCAAGTCTGAGATTCAGCGCAAGACGCTGGACCAGCGGGAGCAGATGACCGAGCTGATGCGCCTGCGTCACTCCTGCGCGCACATCCTGGCGACCGCGGTACTGAGGCTCTGGCCCGACGCGTTGTTGGACATCGGGCCGCCCACCGAAGAGGGTTTCTACTATGACTTCGAACTGAAGCACCGCTTCACCCCCGACGATTTCCCGAAGATCGAGGAGGAGATGCGTAAGATCACCAAGGAGAACCAGGTCTTCGAGAAGTCGATCAAAACCCGCGCCGAGGCCCTGGCCTACTTCGAAGGCAAGGGGCAAACCTTCAAGGTGCAGCGCATGGGCGACATCCCCGAGGGGGAACCCATCAGCTTCTTCCAGAACGGCGAGTTCGTGGACTTGTGCGCAGGCCCTCACGTGATGCGCACCGGCAACGTCAAACCCGGGGGTATCAAGCTCCTGAAAGTCGCCAGCGCCTATTTCCGAGGCAACGAGAAGAACCCCCAACTCCAGCGCCTCTACGGCACGGCCTTCAAGAACAAGGAGGAGTTGGACAACTGGCTCAAGATGCAGGAGGAGGCCCGCAAGCGGGACCACCGGAAGATCGGCACCGAGATGGGGCTCTTCGCCATGGATCCGGAATACGTCGGACCGGGCTTACCCCTGTGGCTGCCGAAGGGAACCGTGCTGGTGGAGGAGTTGGAACGGTTGGCCAAGGAGACCGAGTTCCAGGCCGGCTATGTGCGCGTCAAGACGCCCCATCTGGCCAAGGAGAAGATGTACAAGACTTCCGGTCACCTGCCGTACTACGCGGAGTCGATGTTCCCCCCGATGGAGATGCTCGAGGAGGACGAACGCAAGAAGCGCGACGACCTGATGGAGCGGCGCGCCGACTTGATCCAACTCGCCGAAGGCATGGGCAAGGCGATCTCACCCAACCCCAGCGGCTACACCGAGGAGCAGGTGCGCCGCGACATCCAAAAACTGGAGTCCGAGATCACCCTCTTGGGTGGCCGGTACTACCTGAAGGCGATGAACTGCCCGCATCACCACCGCATCTTC
>CANHYD010000140.1 GCA_947464705.1 Verrucomicrobiota bacterium
CAAATGACCTGGTTTGGCTACCCGAACACGACTGGGTGGGATGATCGCGAGGCCGGGAGGCCCGCTGGTTCCGATAGGGACGGTGTCTCACCGTCCGTTTCCTGGGCTGCCCTCACCGGGCGGTTTGCATCCGGTAGGACGCCGGGTCGGGGGACCCGGCCTCCTCATTGCTTTCGTTTGGATTTGTCCCGATCTTTAAGGAATTCTTCACAACGCCATGAACCATCCCCTACAGACCTCACCCTCTGGCGGCTCTCGGCTTTCTAGCCCGCGGGCACGTGGGGATGCGGCGCTGCGGAGGCACTTGGGTTGGATGGCGGTGGGCGGGCTGTCACTGGCGTCGTGGGTGGCTCGGGCGGCTGACGAACCCGCCACCTCCGCTGGTACCGGTGCCGTACTGCGCCATCGCGACCTGCCCGCCACGCTCACGCGCG
This sequence comes from Verrucomicrobiota bacterium, assembly GCA_947464705.1. GTDB lineage: Bacteria > Verrucomicrobiota > Verrucomicrobiia > Limisphaerales > UBA9464 > SXXZ01. Next base: position 435 of record CANHYD010000140.1, read on the forward strand.
TGCCCCAGACGCTCCTGGCAATCGCCCATTCCGAGGAGGGGCAGCGCGAGTTGGGCATCCAGACCGAGACCGAGGTCGGGTTCGATGAGGCGCTCCGCAAGACGGCGTCGGGTTGGATGCGTTGGCGGAACCTGCCCGAGAAGGAACAACGCGAGGCGATCGCACGGGCCGAGACGGCCGTGGTGGGCGAGGTTCGGCGACGATGGGGCGGCGTGGCCGCCACCCGTTTGCGCCAGTTGGAACTCCAAGGGCAGGGGGCCCGCGCCTTCCTCAGGCCCGAGGTAGTCGATCACCTCGCGATCACGGACGAGCAGCGCTCCCGGTTCGATGCGCTGTTTGAGCGGTCCGACCGGGCCTTGAGTCAGGTGCGTTCGGTCGGCAACGCAGGCCGGGCCCAGAGGCTGGCCGCGATGACCCGTGTCCGACAGGGCGAGTCCGAGGCATCCAAAAAGCTGCTGAGCGCCGGGCAGCAGTCACGATGGCTCGAGTGTCTGGGCGAGGTCCGCGACACGTCCGCCTTCGAACGCGTACTGCCGATGGCCCCGGAGTTGGTCGATTCTGGGGTCTGGGTCGAGGGCGGCCGGAAAGCCCGTTTGGTCGACCTGCGTGGCAAGGTTGTACTGCTGCACTTCTACGCCTTCCAGTGCCACAACTGCCACGCCAACTTTGACATTTACCAGCGCTGGCACCAGACCTTGCGCGACCAGGGCATCGAGGTGGTTGGGGTTCAGACTCCCGAGACCGACGACGAGCGCGATGCCGGAAAGGTGGTGGCCGCGGCCAAGAAAGCCGGGTTCGAGTTCCCGGTACTGGTGGATCTGAAGAGCGCCAATTGGGATGCCTGGGGCACCACGATGTGGCCCACGGTGTATGTCATCGATCGGCGCGGCTATGTGCGTCACTGGTGGATGGGCGAGCTGCGTTGGAAGGGAGCCCAAGGCGACCAGGAGATCGAGCGTTTGGCCAAGCGACTGTTGGCCTGAACTTTGTGTGCTCGGCCCCCCGCCGGTAGACAAATGGGGTAGACAATCCCATCCACAGGCCTGCGCCCGGTCAGGAAAAAGCGGTGAATCAATAGGTAGGGGGGATTCTCTGAGAGCGGAGAACAAGACGTGGAAGGCTCGGAAATCAGATCCCAAACTGAGGTGCTTGTGTCCCCACGATGCCCTGTGAGGAGGGGAACCGATATCTAAAGTGGGCCAAGGCGGCCCCGATTGGGAAGATGGAGCGGGCGACGGGATTCGAACCCGTGACAACTAGTTTGGAAGACTAGTACTCTACCGCTGAGCTACGCCCGCGTTCCAATTCACAAAGACTTCCTGATTCCTGGGGGCATTTCAAGCCCTGCGTCAGGGTTGGTGGCGAAAATTATTGGACGAGTGAAATCGAGGCTTCGTCAAAGGGGCTCGGCTGCCAGCTTTTCAGCCAATAGAGCGAGCCAGCGGGCCGCGTCGGCCTTGGCTTCGGCAGGTTGGGTCAGTGTGGGTGTGATGGCCGCCAGCCGTTGGAAAAGTGCGGTCGATGGTTCTGTGCTGGTGGGTGCCTCCACAACGCCTGCCAGACCCCAGCAGGGCTTGGTGCGCTGTTGGCAGAGCAGGGCGATCTGACCGGTGCCTTTGCCCATGAAGGTCTGTCGATCGATGGAGCCTTCGCCGGTCAGGATGAGATCGGCCTGGTCGATTTCTTCGATCAGGCGTGTGTGTCGGGCCACAATCTCGAACCCCGATTCCAGGGTGGCCCGCAAGAAAAGGCGCAATCCGAATCCCAGTCCTCCGGCCGCGCCGGCTCCGGGCCGTTCATCGAGGTGGGTTCCATGGGCGGCGGCCGCAAACTCGGCGAGTCGACCCAGCGCGGCATCGGCGATCGGCAGATTCTCCGGGCGGAGCCCCTTCTGTGGTCCATAAACGCGGCTGCAACCGCGGGGTCCCAACAGCGGGTTGTCGACATCGACGGCCACGGTGATGGGCAGCGGGAAGGGGGATTCTGGCGGTGCCCAGCGATGGAGTTGGTCGAGGTGGCTCCATCGCTCAATGGGTTGTCCAGCCTCATCAAAAAATTGCCATCCCAGGGCCCGGGCCAAGCCAAAGCCGGCGTCGTTGGTGGCGCTGCCGCCAATGCCCATGAGCACTTCGCGGGCTCCGGTTTCTTGGGCGGCCCTCAGAGCGGTTCCGAGGCCGGTGGTGTCGAGGTCGAAGGGGTGGAAGCGTCCCGGCGGGAGTTGCGCCAGTCCGATGATGGCCGCCGACTCGATCAGGGCGCGCCCGGAATGCGGTTCGTACCACCAATGTGCTGCGATGGGGCGGTGGGCCGCATCGACGGTTTCCACGGTCCGGCGTTCGGCCCCAAGGCGCTCGGCCAAGACCGATCCGAAGCCGTCACCACCGTCGCTGATGGGCAGCAGGGTGAGCGCGTCTTTGGGTCTATGGCGTCGCCAGCCATCGGCAATGGCCTGGGCCGCGGCGGCCGCTGTGAGGGTGCCTTTGAACTTATCGGGAACGATGAGGACGCGGAGCGGCATCGGCCGGTAGGGTGAGCTGGCCGGGGCCTGCTCGGCAAGTTGAGCGAACGGAGGATCGGGCCTCAGATATGCCGAAGCGGTACCGTAGGGAGAAACGTGATGGCGGGGCGGATTCTTTCCCAAGACGAAACGGGGGTGAGGCGCGGGCCCTGCAGTGGCTCGTGCTTGAGGCCCGTGCTTGAGGCCTGGAATAACGAAGCTCTTGCGGAATAAGTCGCAGCCAACGTGAGCGATCCAACCGAAATCGTTCCGGATCCGACGTGGCCAAGGGGGGCATTAGCCCAGGCTCAGGGCACCATCTTCAGCTGCATCGACTTCAGGTCGAACCAAGTTTCGCCGGCATGGGCGCGGATTTCAGCCACCAGTTCGATGTCTCGCGGGTCGTGGATCTGGAAGGGATGCACGAATTCGGTCCACTCGCTGTCGCCGGTAAAGAGCCGGGCGTGTTCGCCACCGCTGAGTCGGAAGGCGGCACCACCCGGGTATCGCTGATCCGGGGCCGCCTGAACACCCCGGGTGCGGATGCGACCGCGCACCTCATACTTACCAATGGGCAGGCGGATCATCGCCCGGAACGAGGCGACCGAGTCCGGGGCCTGTGCCTGAATGTATAGGGTGTCGAGCTCGCCGAGCTTGATCGCCTCCATCTTGACTTGGCCGCGCTGGTAACGGGGCTGCCAGCGAGCCAGCGCCGTGACGCCGCCGGCTTCGAAGCGGATGGGCTTGGGCTGCGACTCCAGTCGCGACCGGGCGATTTCAATCCGTCGGAACGCGCGGTCTTGGAAGGAGTGGATCGCTTCGGTGCGCCATTCCCGCTGGTCCTGCGGCAGCGACTGGATCAAGGGCATGAGGCGAGCCCCGACGCGCTTGAAATGGGCATCGAGCGTTTCCGTCGTGAAGACGTCCTTCAGCAACTGATCGATCTTCGCATAGAAGCGGTCGCGGTAAGCCGGTACATCAAACAACTGACGCGACAACAGGCCGCCCCCGGGCAATTCCAGGTCTTTCCCGATGTTGCCGAGCAATTGGTCCATGCCGTGCGGTTGGAACGTGGCCTTGCCGGTGCGGGGTTCGAAGTAGATGCGGTAATTGTTCCGATTGTTGCCGTATCCGTCCCAATCGACGAGCAGGGCCTGAAGAGCCGACTCGGTGATGAAGCGATCGACTTCAAGAATTGCGTCCAGCGCGGCCTCACGTCGCCGTAGGTCGCTGAGGTTGGCCGCATCGCGGAGTTTCTGAAGGTCTTTGTAATCCAGCGGTCCGTCGCCGGTATCGCGGTCGAGGTCTTGGTCGATGTCGCGGACAAATCCGCCGTCGTAAAGGTTGCCCGACGGGTCGGGATAGTGGCGGCGCAGGAAGCTGCGGTTGTAGCCTTCTTTCAGCACATAAGGGCCGAGTTCGCGGCCATCGAAACTGACCAGTGCCTGGGTGGCTCGGGCGGTGGGGATGCCCACATTTTCGTACAGGTGGCGACCGAGTTGCTCGCTCAGCAACGAAGGGTCCTGGACGGAGTTGTTCAGGTGGATCTTGTCCATCCCGCTGAACCGCTGGCCGGGGATGAGCTTGTCGAAGTTGAGCGTCAGGGCCGGATTGTCATCCACGCCTCGGGTGCTGCCAGCAGAGCCCTTGACGTGGACCAGCACCTGTTCGAAGCGGTTGGTGCCCACGGTGACCGTGGCTGGGACGGGGCTGCGGGGATTGTCGCGCAGCTTCTGGATCTCGGCCGGTGCGAAGGTGATGACAAACCGTTGGAGGGGGCCGCCGAAGAGGGCCTCGGCCGCAGCGTCGTCGGCCGCCTGACGGGCTCGTTTGGAACCGGGCTTGGGAGGCTGGGCGGTCGCCTGGGATTTTGCTGGTTTGGACTCCGGAACTTCGACACCGAATGCCGGGAATGCCACCGGTTCCCCGATCAGGAAACCGGCTACCGTCAGGATCAAAATCCGGCGAGCCATCACAGGCACCAGCGTTGACTGCTGGTTTCAGAGTTCAAGCCGAACGATGTGACAACTTGGAGAAACTCCGTCCCGAGGGGGTCACTTCAGCTTCAGGAGCTCTTCGGCAATCTGCACCGCATTGAGAGCGGCACCCTTGAGAAGTTGGTCGCCGCAAATCCAGAAGGTCAGGCCATTGTCCATCGCGCAGTCCATGCGGATCCGACCGACGGCGCAGTTGTCCTTCTCGGAAGTGTGCAGGGGCATCGGGTATTCCGAGGCCGACGGGTTGTCCACCACGTCCAAGCCAGGAGCTTGGAGCAGCACCGTGCGGGCGGCTTCCACCGTTATGGGCTTCTCGAATTCGGCGCTGACGGCCACGGAGTGGGAGCGGTACACCGGAACTCGCACGCAGGTCACCGAGGCCTTGAAGCCCGGGTGGTGCATGATCTTGCGGCCCTCGTTCTCGAGCTTCATCTCTTCCTTGGTGTAGCCGGAGGCCAGGAATGAATCCACCTGCGGAAGCACGTTGAAGGCGATCTGGTGCGGGTACACCTCACGGGTGACGGGTTCGCCGCGCACAATCTGGCCGACCTGCTTCTCCAACTCTTCGATGGCCTTGGCGCCGGTGCCGGAAACAGCCTGATAGCTTGAGGCAAAAATACGCTTCACGCCGAAGGCTTTGTGCAGTGGGTACAAGGCCATCAGGGTGATGGCGGTGGTGCAATTCGGGTTGGCGATGATGCCATGGTGCGAGGCCACGTCGGCCGCGTTGATCTCGGGCACCACCAGCGGCACCTTGGGGTCTTGGCGGAAGTAACTGGAGTTGTCCACCACCACGCAGCCGGCCTTGACCGCTGACGGGGCGTAGTCGCGGGAAATGGAGCCGCCAGCGCTGAAGAGCGCGATGTCGATCCCGGCAAAGGCATCGTGGGTCAGCTCTTGGACGATGATTTCAGTGCCCCGGAAGGTGAGCTTCTTGCCGACCGAGCGGGCTGAGGCCAGCAGGGTCAATTTGCCGACAGGGAAATTGCGGCGTTCCAGGGTCCGAATCATCTCGATGCCAACGGCACCGGTTGCGCCGACAACGGCCACATGTGGGCTGCTCTTCATAACGTAGGGGGCGGATAGTGGTCCCGGATCCGTCCCTGTCGAGAGGGAAGCGCCGATTTGGCGTCCGGTCCCGTCTCCGGCGCGCACGCCGCGGACGTTCTGTCGCAGGATTATCGACACCCCCGGTCCGCTGAAAGCCTAGCCCTAAGACTCCACAGCAAGCTCGTCTCCTCAGGCGGGGTCGGTCCCTCATATTTACACAAAAGGGGCCACTCTATACTCAATCAACGGGTTTGCAGTCGCTCCGCGGGATCGGTCCTGCGCGCGCTGAGGAGGCTCTGGGGAGGATGGGGCTTTCGCGCTGTGCGCGAGGGGCTTTGGTGATCGCCTCCAAGGCTCGCTGCGGACCGATCCCGCTCCGCTTGGCGTATGGGG
>CANHYD010000141.1 GCA_947464705.1 Verrucomicrobiota bacterium
CTGAAGTACAGCATCCAAGAGGGCGACAAGTTCTACGTCGAGAAGATCGAAATCCAAGGCAACGCCAAGACCAAGGACAAGGTCATCCGTCGCGAATTGGCCATCACGCCAGGCGAGACCTTCGACATGGTGCGGGCCAAGGTGTCCAAGAGCCGCCTCGAACAGATGCAGTTCTTCGAGAAGGTAGAGGCCAAGCCAGAACCGACCGACGTTCCCAACCGAAAAAACCTCGTCATCTCTGTCGAGGAAAAGAACACCGGCAACGTCGCCCTCGGTGCCGGTTTCAGTTCGGTGGACTCGGTGATCGGCTTCGTCGAAGTCAGTCAGGGAAATTTTGACATCACCAATCCGCCCTATTTCACCGGTGCGGGTCAAAAGGCGCGATTGCGAGCTCAGATGGGTTCCCGTCGTCAGGACTATGTTGCGACCTTTGTCGAGCCGTGGTTCTTGGGCAAACGGCTCTCCTTGAGCGTCGACCTGTATCACCGCGACCTGAACTTCCTCTCCGACAACTACAATCAGCGTCAGACCGGTTCCCGCATTGGACTCACCCGCCAGTTGCCGCGCAATTTCATCGGCAACATCAGCTACACCCTGGAGAACATCCAAATCCGGTTCTCGGACAGCTACCGGTTCCAGCAACAGCGGTTCGGAAGTGCGATCCTCGCTGAAGAAGGCAGCCGTCTGGTGTCCCGCTTCGGAACCTCCCTGGCCCACGACACCCGGAACAACTTCCAGATGCCCACGCGCGGTCACCGGGCCGAGGTGCTGGGTGAACTGGTCGGCGGCCCGTTCGGCGGCGACAGCGATTTCTACAAGCTGGAGGCCCGGATCTCGCAATACTGGAGTCCGGATCGCCTGCTCGACGATGCCGGCGTTGCCAAGGACATCTTCGAAGGGCACATCGTGGAGTTCACCGGACGCATGGGCGTGGTGGATCACTACGGTGACTCGAGCCGCGTCCCCTTGTTCGACCGTTGGTTCCTGGGCGGCCTCTACAACCTGCGCGGCTACAAGTTCCGATCCGTTGGCCCCCGCGAGTACTACTCGGGCGAACCGGTCGGCGGCAGCACTTACTGGTTCAGTTCCACCGAGTACAGCATCCCCATCATTGAGCGACTGCGCTTCGCGATGTTCTATGACATCGGCATGGTGTATCCGGGTGCCTACAGCTTCGCCACCGAAACGGCCGCAACCGATGCCATTGGCAATCCCTTGGTTCGCGGCAACACCGGTCTCTACAATGACAACTGGGGTGTCGGCATCCGCCTAAACCTCCCCATCGGTCCCCTGCGCCTCGACTACGGTATCCCCATCACTCGTGGACCTGACACCGGCAGCGGTGGCAAGTTCCAGTTTGGCGTTGGCTGGACGCGAGACTTTTGAAAGGTTGCTCACGTTGGATTTAACCTAGAACGCATGAATCGAACTGCACTCACCATCGCCGCAGCCATCACTGCCTCCCTGCTCAGCACCACCGCTCTGGCCCAGGGCAAGGTCGGGGTGGTCAACCTGACCAAGGTGTTTGACGATTTCTGGAGGACCAAGCAAGCCGACGGGCAGATCAAGGAGCGCTTGGCTGAATTCGAAAAAATGGGCCAGTCGATGTACGACGACTACAAGAAGGCCAACGAAGAATTCGGCAAGCAAATCGAGGCGGCCAATGACCCTGCCCTCTCCAAGGAGGAATCCGAAAAGCGCCGTAAGGATCTCGACAAAAAGCGCAAGGACATCCTGGAGTTGGAAAACAACATCAAGCAGTTCCAGGGCAATAGCCAACGCGCCTTGATGGAGCAGCGGGGTCGTGTTCGCGAGTCCATCCTCCGGGATGTTCGGGGCGTACTGGAAGAGAAGGCTAAGGCCGGCGGCTATGCTACCGTCCTGGATGTGTCAGCCTTGTCGGCCAATGGCACTCCGGTGGTCATCTTCACCACATTGGCTGGAGGCGAGAGCGACCTGAGCGAGTCGGTGGCCAAGACCCTCGCCGCCACCGCGCCGCCGGACGCCACCAAGAGCGACGCTTCGAAGGCAGACCCCAAGGACGCCAAGAAGGTCGAAGAGAACAAGTCCGACAAGAAGTGACCCTGGACTGAGACCCAGTCTCCCAAGGCGCGGCCCCGAGGCCGCGCCTTTTCTCCATGAACACCGCCATCATCGTGGCTGCCGGACGAGGAACCCGGATGGGTCCGGGCATCGACAAATTGTTCCTCGAGGTCGCCGGGCTTCCCGTCGTGGCTCATACCTGGCGACGCTTCGATCGGCACCCCGATATCCATCATATTTGCCTGGTGATCCGCCCGGGACTCGAATCGGATTTCCAAGAGTTGGCCCGGAAATTGTTGGTTCAACGGCCCTACACCCTGGTCCCGGGAGGAGCCGAGCGACAGGACTCGGTCTGGAACGGACTGTCCAGTGTCCCGTCGACAACTCAGTTCGTCGCCATCCAGGACGGTGCTCGGCCCTGCACCAGTTTCGACACCATTTCGCGCTGCCTCCTGGCCGCTGAACAAACCGGGGCCGCGGTGGCAGCCCAACGGGCTGTGGACACCTTCAAGGAGGCCGATGGCCTTCAGCGGGTGGCGCGTCACCTCGACCGATCACGTCTGTGGGCCGTTCAGACCCCCCAATGCTTCCGCCTGCCCGTCATCCGAGACGCCCTGGCCGAGGTTCGGGCCCGCGGCCTGAGTGTGACGGATGACACCGCTGCCTGCGAACTGATCGGCGTTCCAGTCCAGTTGGTGGAGTGCCCCGACCCCAATCCTAAGGTCACTGTCCCCGCTGATTTGCCAGTTGTGTCACTTTGGTTGTGACCCACCGCTTGACTTGGGGGTGTCCCGTCCCCACCTTGGCCCGCTTAATCGGCTTCGCGCATCGCGCAGCCTCGCTACTATGTCCAAGACGAAAGAGAAGAAGCCCTCAGCCAAGGCACCTTCCAAGAAGTCGCCCCCGACTCAGGCCAAGTCGGAACGGCCGGCCGTGTCCACCAGCTCCAAAGCACCTGCCAAAGGTGGGGGGACGGCCAAGCAGACCGCGCCCGCGAGCCCTGCCAAGGTTTCTTCAGGAAAAGCCGCCGTGTCCAAGGCCCCAGCGGTCAAGCCCCCCGCGGTAAAATCCCCCGCGTCAAAGCCCTCCGCACCGAAATCTGCTGCTGAAAAGGCCATCCCTGCCCCATCGCAGGTCCAGAGTGCCAAACAGGGCAAGCCGGCGGCCGCTTCCAAGCCGATCACGGCTCCGAAGGCGGTCAAGGCAGTCAAGGCTCCTCCCGTCCCGAAGGCTGAAAAGGGAGATCGTCGGTCCAAGAAAACCGCCGACCATGAGGAAAACGAGTCGGACATTATCGTGCCCAAAGAAGCGCCGATGCCCATCGGGCCCACGGCCAGCCAGTTGGCCCAGTTGGCCGCCGGCGACGGTGACGGGCCCACCCCGAACATCGGCACCATCAAGAACGCCTCCGGTGTCGACATCACCGAGAAGATCAAGGAGCTGGTCCGCCAGTCCCAGGAGCAGGGCTACCTGACTCACAGCGACATTGGTGATGTCTTGGCCGACACGCCCATGTCCCCGGAGGAGATGGACGAGATTTACATCAAGCTCCGCAACCTTGAGATCGAGATCGTCGATCAGGCCGAGGTGGACCGCCCCAAGGCGGCCGAACAGGAAGAGGAAGAAGACAAGTCGCGGCTCGATATTCTGGACGATCCCGTCCGCATGTACCTCAAGCAGATGGGCCAGGTCCCGCTGCTGACCCGCGAGCAGGAGGTGGAGATCTCCAAGCGCATCGAGGAAAACGAGAACGAGGTCAAACGGATCATCTATTCGTTCGGTTTTGCCGGCAAAGAGCACATCGCTCTGGCCGAAAAGCTCACCTCGGAACCGCCCAAAGAGCGTTTCGACCGGGTCATCGTCGACAAGAAGATCGAGGTCCGCGAAGAGCACCTGAAGACGCTCCGCAAACTCACCAAGGATGTTCGCGGCATCGACCAGCAAGTCGACGAGTTCTGGCGCGAACTCCAAGATCAGGAGTCCAAGGTCAAGCGCGAGAAGATCATCGTCGAGTTCAAGAAACTGGACGACAAGCTTCAGAAGTCTTTCCCGAAGTTCTACTACAAGCAGAAGGTCATCGAGGAAATGTCCCTGGTGGCGGAGAACATCCACGAGAAGTTCCAGACCTCCGTTCGTTCCATCAAGGAACTCGACGCCCAGAAGCGTTCAGCCCAGGCCCAAGCCATCATCCATGCCGAAGAGCGGAAGATCAAAGCGCTGGAGGAATTCGTCCGCATGTCGCTGGACGAGTACACCACCGCTTTCAGTCAGCTGAAGCACTTCGAGCGGAAGGCTCTGCAGGCCAAGACCGAGATGGTTGAGGCCAACCTGCGCTTGGTGATCTCCATCGCCAAGAAGTACACGAACCGAGGCCTCTCGTTCCTCGACCTCATCCAAGAGGGCAATATGGGCCTCATGAAGGCGGTCGAGAAGTTCGAGTACCGCCGAGGATACAAGTTCTCGACCTACGCCACTTGGTGGATCCGCCAAGCGATTACCCGGTCGATCGCCGATCAGGCGCGTACGATCCGCATCCCGGTGCACATGATCGAAACGATCAACAAGCTGATGCGCGTGCAGAAGCAGTTGATCCAAGATTTCGGACGCGAGCCGACCCCCGAGGAGATCGCCGACGAGATGCAGATGCCGGTGGAGCGGGTCCGGGCCGTCCTCAAAATGGCCCAGCAGCCCATTTCGCTGCAAAGCCCTGTTGGCGATTCCGACGACACCAACTTCGGTGATTTCATCGAAGACAAGGCCGCCGAGAACCCGTCCGACATGACCAGCTACAGCTTGCTGAAATCAAAGCTGGCCGACGTGCTGGATTCCCTCACCGAGCGCGAGCGCAAGGTCCTGGAGCTGCGGTTTGGCCTCCTGGACGGCTACAGCCGCACCCTCGAAGAGGTGGGCAAGCAGTTCAAGGTGACTCGCGAGCGCATCCGTCAGATCGAGGCCAAGGCGCTGCGCAAGATGCGGCATCCGACCCGTCTCCGGCAGCTCAATGGCTTCCTGGAGGGCGAAGAGGCCCTGGTCTAAGGTATTCAGTTAAAGCCCCGCCCTTCCGGCGGGGCTTTTGTTTGAAGCGAATCATTCCCTGTTTGAAAATATCCGCCCACCCCATCCCCAGGAAGCGGTGCCTGCTCCGGCCGTCCCTGATGAACGGACTTCTTCTCGGTCTGCTTTTGGGTCTGCTGCCATGCATTGCCAAGGACTCAGCCAACACAGGGTCCGCCACAGCCGAGGTGCTTCGGGAACCTCTCTTCGACGGGCCGGTGCTGCACTGGGAGGTTCAAGTGCGTCGAGCCGATCTGGCCAAACTCCGGAAATCGGGAGGTCCCTGGAACCGTGAAAACGATCAGGACGCATCGGCCACCGTTCGCGCTGGCGGGCAGGTCTGGACCAACGTTGCCATCCACCTCAAGGGAGCGGCCGGAAGTTTTCGCCCCGTGGATGATCTGCCCGCCCTCACCCTGAACTTCGGCAAGTTCCAGGACGGACAAACCTGTGAGGGGCATCGCAAACTACACCTCAACAACTCCATACAAGATGCCTCGCGTCTTGATGAGATTCTGGCCTCGGAAATGTTCCTACGATCGGGAGTGCCGACACCGAGAGCCACGCGGGCCCTGGTATCCCTGAATGGCCGCTACCTGGGGATCTATGTACTCAAGGGCGGTTGGGACAAGGCCTTCCTGAAGCAGCATTTCGGGTCATCGAAAGGAAACTTCTACGACCCCGGATTCCTCAAGGATCTGGACACCAATCTCGAGCGGGACTCCGGCGAGGGCACTGCTGATTGGTCCGACCTCATCGCCCTCCGCGAGGCCCTTGCAGTCAAGGATCCGACCGAGCGGCTACAGCAGGTATCCCGGCATTTGGACATCGATCGCATCACCACGCTCGGTGCGCTCCAAATCCTGCTGGACGATTGGGATGGCTACCTTCGCAACCGCAACAATTATCGGGTATACCATGCGCCGGCTTCCGACCGCTTGGTGCTCATGCCGCATGGAATGGACCAGCTGTGGAGAAGCCCCCGGGGATCGTTCGCTCCTCCCTTGAGCAGCCTTCTGGGCCAGCGCCTCTTTTCGATCCCGGTCTTGGCTGATCAACTGAGTCATCGCATGCGGGAGCTGACCAACACCGTGTTCCGGCCACAGTTCGTGGATGGGGTGTTCAGCAACGCGCAATCTCGACTTCAGGAAAGACTGGTTCTCGAGGGCCGTGAGGCCGAACTGCCGCCGGTGCAGCGCGCGGTGGACTCCACGCGGCAGCGGACGCGCCAACGGATGGCCGCATTTGCCGGGCAGCGCTACCAACCGCC
>CANHYD010000142.1 GCA_947464705.1 Verrucomicrobiota bacterium
CTGAAGCTGACCCGGTTCAGCCCGGCCTTGCGCAGGGCGGTGGCTTGGGCTGCGAACAGCGCCCCGTTGGTGGTCATGGCCAGGTCGCGGACGCCGGGAATTTCCGCCAACGATCCGACCAGTTGGTCCACTCCGTGGCGCAGCAGGGGCTCACCGCCGGTGACGCGGACCTTCTCGATCCCCAGGCCGACAGAGATTCGGACCACCCGGGTGATCTCTTCGAAACTGAGGATCTCCGACTTGGGTTTCCATTCCCGGTGGATGGGGGTGGCCGAGGGGCTTGCCGGGGTTGGGTTCCGCAGGCCGTCGTAGCGAGTGCGGTAGAAATTGGCGGCCTCCTCGGTTTCCGGCAGGCAGTAGAGGCAACGGAAATTGCAGCGGTCGGTCACGCTGACCCGAAGGTCCCGCATGACCCGACCGTGGGAGTCCCGCAATTGCCCGTGCATCGTGTCAGCTTGGGCCCGTCCGGTCTCGGCCGCAACGCGGACGATCACCGGTGCAAGAAGCCCCCCAGGGTGAGACCTACGGCTTGGGCGCGGTGTCCACCCGGGTGGATCCGTCGGTGCCCACTTCCACCTTCAAGGGGTAGGCGTTGGTGGCGGATCCGGCTGCGGCCTTGGGTCGCACGCCTTCCTGGAACAGTTGAGCACCCTTCTTGTCGAAGCCGTAGAGCCCACGTCGGATGAAGTCGAGTCGGCGGGCGATGTTCAGCTCCTCCTTCAGCTTGCGAACTTGATCTCGGAGGATGGCCAAATCGTTGAACTTCTTCTCGAGGTCGGTCTTTTCGGCGATGAGCCGCTTGAGTTCCTTCTTGAGGGCTTCTCGGTCGCCTTCGCTGGCGGCGAGCTTCCGTTCGGTGATCTTGATCTGGTTCTCGAGGCCTCCGATCTGACCGGTCAGTTCGCCCATCTTTTTGGTCAGGTCGTCCTTCTCTCCTTCCAGGTCGGAAATCTGTTTGTCCCGACGCTCGATCTCGGCCTTGGCTGCTTCCGCCGCTTTGGCCGCCTCGGCGGAGGTGCGGGTCAATTCTCCCGAGATGGCGACCCACTTGTTGGAGACCGTGTTCAGATCCTCGATGCGCTGGCTGAGATTGGTTTCGAGGGTGGCGTTGACCCGGACCTGCTCCGTGAGCTTGCCGGTTGTGGCCACCAGATCGTTGGACAAGGCCGACTGCTGACCCTCCATGCGGACGCGTGTCTCTTCGGCCTTCTTCGAGTTCAGAAACCATCCGGTGCCGAGGCCTAGGCAGACGAGTACCAGCACCGCGGGAACGAGTTTGGATTTCATGATCAGGTAGGTTTGTACGGTCGGGAGAATTCCGGATCGCTGTTTCAATAGACACCGAATCGCCCCAGACATTCAATCTCTGAGCAAGCGCCCGCCTTGCGTTGGCTGGAGCCCACTTTACCGTGGGCCCATGCTGATACCCGACCGAATGGGGGTGATGATCCTGGGAGAGGCCAGCCTGTTTCCGCAGGCCATGATGCCCCTGTTCATCTTCGAACCCCGTTATCGGGACATGCTGGCCGAGTCATTGGAGACCCATCGGATGTTTTGCCTGGCGATGCAGCGGACCGATGCCAAGCGAGAATCACCCTGCCGGATCGCCACGCTCGGATTGGTCCGGGCCTCGGTCCAGAATCCGAACGGAACCTCCAACCTCGTGCTGCAAGGCCTGATCCGAGTCCGGTTGGGTCGGATCGTCCAGACGCGGCCCTTTCGCAAGCACCTCATCACCCCGATCCAGGAGAACGCGGAGAGGTCCCCGGAGGTGGATGCCCTGGTCAACCGCAGCCTGGATCTGGTCGATGTGCGCCTGCGTCAGGATCAGCCGGTGCCCCTGGACCTGATTCGGCAACTGGCTTCGGGTGGTCAGGCCCAATCGGAGACGCGGGTCGAGGACTGCATCCGGGCCCTGAAGCGCATCAAGAACCCGAGCCGCTTCGCCGACCTCATTGCCGCTCTCTTGCTGCCCAATCCCGCGGCTCGGCAATTGATCCTGGAGACGGTCAACCCGGAAGACCGTCTCCGTCATCTCGTTCTGTTTCTGGCGGCGGAGGTCCATCGGGGCGCCTCGGGTGAGGAACAGGGATGACGCCCGTGTCCACCGATCCGATTCCAGCCACCCCCTCGGCGGGTCTCTGGAGCAAGTACGCCCATGTGCTCTCCATGGGCATCCAGAACACCCTGGTCTACCGGACCAACTTTTTGTTCCGGGCGGCCTTTGGATTGGTTCCCTTGGCGGCGACGCTCTTCCTCTGGGAGGCGATTTATGCCGACAAACCGGCGGGCGCGGCCATCGGGGCCTACACACTGGCCCAGATGGTGAGCTACTACCTGTTGGTCACCGTGGTCGACGCCATCACCGCGGTCGCCGAAGACGACTGGCAAATCGCCGCCGACATCAAAGACGGAGCCGTCAGTCAATTTCTGCTCAAGCCGCTGGATTTCTTGGCCTACCGGCTTTGCCTCTATTTGTCCGGACGGGTGATTTACACCAGCGTGGCCCTGATCCCGGTGGCCTTCTTCCTGTTCTTCCAGCGGGAGAACCTGGTGGGTCCGGCCGAGTCCTGGGGCTGGATCCTCGCGCCGCTGTCGGTGCTCATGGCAGGGCTCCTGCAATTCCTCATCGCCTATACCGTGGCTTTGTTGTCGTTCTGGGTGCTCGATGTCAGCACCTTTATCTTTATCCAGTTTGCTTTCGAGTTCTTGGCCAGTGGTCACCTCTTCCCGCTGGACATTCTCCCGGACGGTCTGCATCGACTCCTGCTCTGGTCCCCTTATCCGTACCTGCTCTATTTTCCGGTGGGCGTTTACCTGGGCCGCATCCAAGGAGCCGATTTGTGGCAGGGTTTTGCCCTGCAATTAGCCTGGGTGGTGGCGGCCTTCCTGATCGCCCGGTTCGTCTGGTCCCGTGGCCTGCGAAAATACACCGCAGTGGGTGGATGAGCCTTCGGCCTAACGAGCAACCTGCATGTTTTCCTTTTCCCGCTACTCCGGCATCTACGCCGCGCTCATTCGCTACTCGTTGATCCACGAGATGCAGTTCAAGGTGAACTTCCTCCTCTGGATCATCGTCGAGGCCCTCTGGTTCGGACTGCAACTGGCCTTCATGACCGTTCTTTACGGGCATACCGACCAGATCGCTGGCTGGTCCCGGTGGGAGGTGGTCCTGCTGGTCGGATGCAACCAGTTCATCCAGCAGCTCTTTCACACCCTCTTTGTCACCAATTTGTCCAACCTCTCCGAATTGATCCGCAAGGGGACTCTCGACCTGTTGCTCCTGCAGCCGGTCAATACCCGCTTCCTCATCTCGGTGAAAAAGTTCGAGATCGGCAATATCGTCAACGCCCTGATGGGTCTGGTGGTCGTCGCCTATGCGCTGGCCCAGCTGGGACGGGTGCCGACGCCGGCCCAGTGGTTGGGTTTTGTGGTGGTGTGCCTGGCTGGCCTGAGCGTGCACTACTCGCTGATGTTCCTCTTGGCCTGCATCTCCTTCTGGACCGTCCGGGCTCAGGGCATCGTCTGGGGGTATTACAACCTCTTCAACATCGCGCGCCTGCCTGCCGAGGCCTTCCCGCGGGGCGCCTACCGGGCCGTCTTCACCTGGGTCTTGCCCATGCTGCTGGTGTCCAACGTCCCGGCCAAGCTGCTCGCCCAGCGCCTGGCCTCGCCGTGGGAATGGCTCGCCTTGCTGGGCATGGCCGCGGCTTGCTTTGTGGCCAGCGAACTGTTCTGGCGCTTCTCCCTCCGCCATTACACCAGCGCCAGCGCCTAGCAACCCGCTGGCCCGAGTGGGGCCCCAGTAGGGCCCGGGTGGTGATCAGGGGCTGGTGGTCGGGGCTGTCACCGTTGCGGCCTTCGCCGGCGCAAAGCGGTAATGGCTGACATGCCACTCATTGCCGTCGCGGAAATTCCACAGCTCGGCGCACGCCATGAAGAAGACCCTCCAATAGACCCACCAACGGGTCTCCTGGTCCGCACCATAGGTCTCTGCGAGGATGCGTCGGACTTCCGTCTCGTGGGCATCCATGTTCTCCAGCCATTGGTTGGCCGTGCGACCATAATGCCGGCCGTTCACTACCCAGTGATCTTCAAGCCTCAGGTCTTCGTTGAAATAGAGCAGCAAATCGTCGCTGGGCATGATGCCCCCGGTGAAGAAGTAGCGGGCCATCCAGTCGCTGGAGCTCCGGGGGATGAAGTGGTAGGCGTACTCCCGGTGAGTGAAGATATGGACGAACAGGCGTCCGTCGGGCCGGAGCCAGCGGGCGATGTTGGCCAAGAGTTGCCGGTAATTCTTCATGTGCTCAAACATCTCCACCGAGACGACCCGATCGAATTGCCCATCGCCGCCGGGGGGCTCGAAGCGGTTCATGTCACAGGTGATGATCTTCAGGTTGCCGAGCCCTCTCCGGCGGGCCTCCCCTTCGATGTATTCCCGCTGCGTGCGGGAATTGGACACCCCGGTGATCCGAGCGTTCGGATAATGCGAGGCCATCCACAGCGAGAGCGATCCCCAGCCGCAACCCAACTCCAGAATGGTCTGCCCATCGGCTAAGCCCGCGCGCTCGCAGGTGAGGGCGAGCATGATGTCCTCGGCCTCGGCCAGGCTTTCCTGGAAGGTGTGATAGTAGCAGCTCGAGTACTTGAAACGCGGACCGAGGCACAGTTGGTAGAAGCGCGTCGGCACCTCGTAATGCTGTTCGTTGGCGGCCGCCGTCTCGATGGCGATGGGTGACCCGGACAGTTCTTGGATCAACCGCATCCGGTGTGCCCGCTGTGCCTCGACATCCCCGTAAGCCGCCTCCTCGGTCAATCGCTCCTGCAGCAATCGCCGGATCCCGAATCGGATCAGGGAATCGGGCAGGACATCCGCCTCGAGCAAACGGTCCAGCAGGCTGGGGGCTGGATCTTTCGCAGACGACGAAGTCGGGTCGGGCGCGGGGAGCGAACTCATGACGGGACCCATCCATCGCTCAGATCGCCTCCGGGTCAATACGTCTTGTCGGGTCGGTTGCGTTCGAAGCCAGGGAGGGCAAGATTGAAACCCTTCGCTCAAACCGCTACCTCTGCACCATGTCTTCGCGTTGCCTTGCCCTTGCTCTGGCTCTCTTGGGAACGGTCAGCCTCCATGCGGCCCCCCAGGTCTCTCTCACCCGGGTCGCTGGCGGCCTGACATCGCCGTTGTCTTACGTGCCCCTGCCGGACGGACGGGCGTTGATCGTCGATCAGCCCGGTTTCATCCGACTCCTCGAAAAACCGGGCCAACTGCGCGAAAGCCCGGTCCTCACCCTCACGCCCCGGCTCAGTCCCCTCAACCACGGGGCTTTCGATGAGCGCGGCGTGCTGAGTCTGGTTCTGCACCCCAAGTTCCAGAAGAACCGTCGGGTGCTGATCTCTTACACCGCCCCACGGAGGTCTTCCGCCCCGGCCGACTGGGATTGCACCCTGCGGATCTCAGAGTTCACCGCCTCCCCGGGCGAGCCCTTCACCATCGATCCGGCCACCGAGACGATTCGCCTCGAGATCGACAAGCCTTATGCCAACCACAACGGGGGCCGCATGGCCTTCGGACCCGATGGGTTTCTTTATATTGGCGTGGGTGACGGCGGGAATGGCAATGACGACGGCAAACGCCCTGAGATGGGCAACGGTCAGAACCTGGACACCCTGTTGGGCAAGATTCTGCGCATCGACATCAACACGCCCGAGGGACACCGCATCCCCAAGGGCAATCCCTTTGCCGACGGCAAGAAAGCCCGTCCGGAGATCTGGGCCTACGGTATCCGCAATCCGTGGGGCCTGTCTTTCGACCGCGGGGGCGACCACGCCCTTTACTCGGCCGATGTCGGTCAGACGATGTGGGAAGAGGTCAACGTGATCCAGAAAGGGGGCAATCACGGTTGGCGGTTGCGCGAGGGATTCATCGGCTTCAACCCGAAAGCCGCCGACAAACCCCCGGCAGAGGTTCCCCCAACGGGTCTCCACGGTGAGTCCTTTGTCTCTCCCGTGGCGGTCTACAAGAACCGCAACGGGTTCAAGAAGGACCCCGAGGCCTATGGCATCAGCGTCACCGGTGGATTCGTGTATCGGGGTAAAGCGCTGCCAGAATTGACCGGACACTATGTCTTTGGCGATTGGGGTCGGATTTGGGGAGTTCCCGGCGGGACCTTGCTGGTAGCCCATCGGCCCAAGTCGGGTCCGGGCCCCTGGACGGTAGAACCCCTGCAGCTGGGCACGCCTTCCAAGGTGGCGTCCTACATCATTGGTTTCGGTGAAGACAACGAGGGCGAACTCTACGTGTTGACCAACGGAAACATTGGTCTCACCGCGGGCAA
>CANHYD010000143.1 GCA_947464705.1 Verrucomicrobiota bacterium
CGCATGGATGGAATGATCGAGGCGTCGCATGGGAATCCGGGGGGGCTCTGGGCAATCAGGCCTTCAATCGCATCGCATCCGGATGGGTTTTGTAGAAGTCGTCGAGCGGGAAGCATCCGCTCACCAGACCATTCCGGGGTCCGGTGGTGCATTCGCTGAAGGTTCGGCAAATCTGCCGACGTTGCAGGGGGCGACCTGCTAGGACATCGGACGGGAGATCCGGGTAGCTCAACACCATCCGCCCCAATCCCACGACATCGACATGGCCGGCGGCGATCTGGGCCGAGGCTACAGCGGGGAGCCACTCTTGCAGGTAGGTGTAGGCCGAACCGACGAGAATGAGGTTGGGAAACTGTGCTTTGGCCCGGGCCACGGCCTCAATCTGGCGCGCCACGCCGGTCAACGGATCTTCTGGGGGCAGGTAGCCGTCGCTGGGGGGTGTCATGGCGGGGCGCTGGAGGTGGGGGTTGTAGTAGGGGCTGGCCGCGGTGAGGCAAACCAGCCGGATTCCCAAGGATTCTAGCAATGCCAAGAAGGCGAAGGGTTCCGACAAATCCATCTCGAGGGCGTTGTTCGGATTGGCCCCGAAAGCATAGGGATAGCTTCCGGTCCAAGGCGTGGGAACGCCGGTGCCGTCGGGGCCCTTTTGGAAGGGGAAGCTATCGAACAAACTCAAGCGCACGCCGATGGCCAACCCCGGGGCATCGCGCCGGATGCCCGACACGATCTCGGTGAGGAAGCGGGTCCGGTTGGCGAAGGAGCCCCCGTAGCGACCGGGCCGGGTCACGGCTGAGAGAAATTCGTGCCCCAGATAACCGTGGCAGTGCTTGATGTCCACGAAGTCGAAGCCCGCCCGCTGCGCTCGGACGGCCGCCGCGACCATGTCGGCAATGAGGTCGTCCACCTCGGTATCGCTCAAGACCGCTCGGTCGTCGGTGATGCCGAATCGGGCATCGAGCAGTGGGTGGCGGTAGGCGATGCGCGGTTCGAGGCGGATCTTGTCGTTGGGTCGGGCGAAGCGGCCCGAGTGCGTGAGTTGAAGCCCCACCAAAAGATCTCCGTCTTGGCCATGCCGTTCCAGGTGAGCCGCCACCAATTCGGCTCGCAGCGCCGCCAGTTCCGGTGCGTTGGCCTCGGAAAGAACCAGTTGATGCGGGTTAGCCTTTCCATCCGGGCGCACGGCCACGGCCTCGCCGCCCCAGATAAGTTTGGCCCCGCTTTGTCCAAAACGCCGCCAGCGCCGTCGGACCAAGTCGGTCGGTCGTCCATCCGGAGTCCCGTCCCAGCCTTCCATCGGCAGGATGGCCCAGCGGTTGCCGATGGGTTTGGGCACGCCAATGCCTGCCGGGATTACGCGTCCCAGCACCTCGGGGCGGGCCATGTCATCGACGGGCAGGGGATGACCTAGTCCTGAAAGACGTTGGCGCAGGTCCTCGGCGCTCTTCAAGGTCGCGGGTTTTGGGAAGCGGAACGGAGTCGGGGCAGACATGGAAGTCGGGGTGAGGCGTTCAATGCATCAGGGCAGCGGCGGCGAGCAGGAGAAGGCCGGTGATCAATCCGGCGGCTACGTCGTCCATCACAATGCCCCAGCCACGCGGGAGGTGCTGAAGGGCGCCGATGGGACCCGGCTTGCCAATATCTAGGGCTCGGAACAGCGCGAACGCCGCCAACCACCACAGGCCGTGGGCCGGCAGCAGGGTCAGGTCCCGGAAAGGAATCCCCCCCAACAAGCCGGCCGCCTGCAAGGGCAACAGGGTGAGCGGGATGGCCACAATTTCGTCGAGGACGACCGATCCCGGGTCGGTTTTGCCCAGCAGGGTCTCGGCCCGCGAGCAGACCGGAACTGCGAGCAGTATGGCGGCGAGGGTCACGGAGACCGCCAGCCAGAGCGGCAGCGACAGCAGTGGGACGCTGAGAAAACAGCCCACGAGGCTGCCCCAGGTTCCGGGTCCCGGGCGCAGTCGCCCTGAACCGAACCCTTCGGCCAGCCAGAGGATGACACGGTCGAAGAGGCGCATGTCTCAGGGACGGTATTCCTCAGGGTTGGGCCCTGTCGCGAGCAATTATCCGTGGAGAGATCGACAGGCTCTCAATAGAGACCGGGGTCCGGGTGGGCAATCCTGTGGGTTGATTCCAACGGTCTTTAAAGAAAAAGCGGGCGCCTTGCGACGCCCGCCTAACCCAAACAACCAAACTAATCCTCCTCTACCAGTCCGCCTTTTGAGCGAGCCAGCATGAGAGCCTCCCTTGCGCTGTTGCGGCGTTCAAGAGGTCCTCTGGAGAACCAACGCGCCAAGCATGCCACTGGTTCGGCAGTCGGCCAGAGGTTTTTTCGTATCCGCCCGAGTCGAGCAGAAACAAACGGCTGGTTGTGGTCAGGCTCCAGATTCTTTCCGGGCTTTCGTTGTCCGGGATGAACGGCTTTGATCAAGGCATGACCTTGCGGCTCCTTGTTCTAATGGCGTTCTGGGCCTCCTTCGTCCATGCCGAGTCCGCGCCGCAGTGGATCTGGGGGCCGGCCGGGCCAGAGAATGAAGTCCGCTTTTTCCGCAAGACCTTCACCGTGCCGCCCGGTGCCATGGGTGGGGATGTCGTCATCGCCGCCGACGATGAGGCCGAAGTGTCCGTCAATCGCCAGCGTCTGGGATCCAACAATACCTGGAAGAAGCCGACGCGGCTCAAGATCCGATCGGTGTCCCGGGGAGAGAACGTTCTCGAAATCCGGGCACGGAATCTCTCGGGAGGCGCGGGTGTTTTGGCCCGAATCGAGTTTTTGATGCGGGACTCCCCGCGTGCGGACATCGTGACCGATGGCTCTTGGGAGACCTCCACCGACGGAGTGTCCGGTTGGGCCCCGGTTCAGTTGCTGGGGGTGGCGGGGACGCCGCCCTGGGGGCCCATTTCGTTGGAGCCGGTGGCCACGCCGGTGGACGGCATTTCGGTGAAGGAGGGCTTTCGACTGGAGTTGGTCCACAGTGCACGGCCGGGTGAAGGGTCGTGGATCTCCATGACGCGGGACGATCAGGGGCGCTTGATCATCAGTCCGCAGGGGCCTGAGCCCTTGCTGCGCCTGACGATCGACCAGGGCCGGTTGGCAAAAATGGAACGACTGGAGACCCAGGTGGGTGGGGCCATGGGTCTGCTGCATGCCTTCGGGGCGTTGTATCTGAATGGTCGGGGTCCGGACGGGTATCACTTGTACCGGATCCGCGATGCCGACGGTGATGGGCGCTACGAGTCCACCCAATTGCTTCGGCGCTGGACGGGCAGTGGCGGTGAGCATGGACCCCATGCGCTCGTGAAGGGGCCGGACGATCGAATCTACGCCGTGGCTGGCAACTTCACCGACGTGCCGAGCGATGCGTCGACGAACTCGCCGGTGGCCCATTATGCCGAGGATCTGGCATTGCCCCGACTGGAAGACGTCAACGGATTTGGAGCCGGACGCAAGGCCCCCGGCGGCTTTGTGTTGAGCCTGGATCGGGATGGTCAGGATGTGCGGCTCTTCTCGGCCGGCCTGCGCAACGCCTACGGCATTGCCTTCAACACCGACGGTGAACTCTTTGGTTTCGATTCGGACATGGAGCGCGACTGGGGAACACCCTGGTACCGGCCCTCACGGATCCAACACCTCGTCAGTGGTTCTGACCACGGTTACCGCGAAGGCTCCGGGAAGTGGCCAGATTATTATGCAGATTCGATGCCCCCGGTGGCGGATGTGGGGATCGGATCGCCGACCAGTATCCGGTTCGGGACGGGTACAGCCTTTCCCGCCCGCTATCAGAAAGCACTCTTCGGTCTGGATTGGGTCTTTGGGCGACTGATTGCTGTGCATCTTCAGGAGCAAGGCGCCGGGTATACCGGTCGGGTGGAGACGCTCTTCCGGGGCAGCACGATGAACCTCACTGATCTGGAAGTAGGGCCGGATGGCGCGCTTTACAGCATTACCGGCGGCCGTGGAACCCAGTCGGGGCTGTACCGGCTGACCTTTGTCGGCAACCCAGCCTCCGAACCCCTGGTCGCGGCGGTGCCCGGCGCCCAAGAAGCCCGGGCGCAGCGGCGTCAATTGGAAGCCGTTCATGGCCGAGTGGAGGCGGGATGGCTGGCCTCGGGTTGGTCGCAGTTGGGAGCGTCCGATCCGCTGCAGCGCCAGGCCGCCCGGATCGCGCTGGAATCGCAACCGGTGGCCACTTGGGCCGAGAAGGCCTTGGCCGAGGAGAATCCCAAGATCGGTCTGACCGCCCTGCTGGCTCTGGCGCGCTGCGGAGACGGTGTGCAGCAAGTGGCGCTGCTCAAGGCCCTGGGCCGTTGGCCCCTCGACTCGCTGGACGAGGAGGGTTTTCTGACCAAGCTCCGGGTGATCGAGGTGGCCTTTGCTCGGCATGGAATCCCAGAGTCCCTCCGACCGATGGCCATTGAAAAACTGGGCCGTCAGTTCCCGGCCGCAAGCTGGCCTCGCAACCGCGAGTTGTCGCAGTTGCTGGTAGCCCTGGGTGATGGCGAATCCGTGGCCAAGATTCTCCAACTGCGGGAAGCCTCCAAGACCTGGCAAGAACAGTTGCACTACACGGCGGTCTTGCACGGGATGACCTCAGGTTGGACTCCGGCCTTGCGCCAGCGCTACTTCGCCTGGTTCCGGCAAATCCCGTCGGGATGGGGCCACCTTCCGGCCGCCTACGATCAATGGTTCTTGGATGTGGACCAGAAGCCCAACCCCGGGGCCGGATTTGATCCGTTGGTCAAGCGACTCGGGCAGAAGGCCTTTACGTTAATTCCCGATGCAGAAAAAGCCCCGATTGCCGAGCTGATGAAGGATCCGCCGTCCGCCGCCCCCGCTCCCGCGGTTCCAACGCCGCCCCGCAGTCGCTCTAGTGGAAACCGGGCGTGGAAGTATGACGACTTGGCTGATGCCTTGACCACGCCCCTGTCGGGCCGGAATTACGCAAGAGGTCAGCAAGTCTATCAGGTGTCCCAATGCGGGGCTTGCCACCGCTTTCAGGGCGCTGGAGGCGCGGCGGGTCCCGAGTTGACCGGGGTGGCCAGCCGGTACTCCCGGGCAGACTTGTGGCGTTCCATCGTCGATCCTAGCGCCGTTATTTCAGAACAGTATCAATCCATGGTTCTGACGCTGAAGGACGGACAGGAGATCACGGGACGGCTGTTGGAAGATTCTCCGACCCAAGTTGTTGTCGGGGTCGATGCCCTGACCGACCGAAAGGTGACGGTGCGGCCCAGCGAGATTCGTCAGCGTGTTGCCTCCAAGGTGTCGTCCATGCCCGAAGGGCTGCTCTCGGCCTGGGGGCTGGAAGACATTCTCGACCTGTTGGCCTATTTGGAGTCCAACGGGCGGGCGGATTCTCCGATCTTCAAGCGGCCTTGAGCACTTTCCACAGCACATGGACGGCCCAGAGGACGATCATTCCGCTGGCGCTGGCCACCTTGACTGCGGTTCCTGCGATCAGGCCCAGTGCCGCCCCGATGCCTGCGCTACCGGCCTCCTTCCAGGGGCGTCCGCCGATCCATTCGCCCAGGATGGCACCTAGCAACGGGCCAGCGATCCATCCCAACGGAGGCCACCACAATCCCAGCAGACCGCCGATGGCCGCTCCCACCATGCCGCGCCAAGTGGCCCCCAGTCGCTTGGCCCCATAACTAGCGGCCGCGAAATCCAAGGCGGCCGAGAGGACCGCGACGATCACCAGCGTGACCAGAACCCAAGTGGCCGCCCCGTGATCACCGAGGAACCATCGGTGGCCCAGCGCTGCGAGGGCGATGAGCGGAGTGCCAGGGAGTCCGGGCAAGAGGGCGCCCGCCAGGCCAACGAGCATGATCAGAAGGGTCAGGGCGAAGGCGGTGATTTCGAAGGGGCTCATGGTCTTGGACGGGATGAACTGGGTGCAGAGTGGCTACTCTGGAAAAGAGCAGGGCTTTTTTGAGCAGCAAGAGCTTGGCTGAAATGTTTTGACCAAGATCCGCATTCGAGTGGGGCGTTCAATAGGTCACCCCGTGACTCAGCAGCGGGGGCGCGAAACCGCAGTCGATGGGGCAGGGGCGATTCGAATCCGGGACTCAGACTTTTGAATCGGTGGCGCTAAGAGCCTGTCTGAGGTTTCAGACAGGCTCTAAGGCGTTCTGCCGGAGGACATCTCTTTCGCAGGGCTCAAAAAAGTCTCTCTCGAATTGAACATTCCATCAGAGCCGCAGTCAGTATCCCTGTTCTTTTCAATTCAAGAAGGTCCCCCAGGGGGAATTCATTTCGGTACCCGTCCCAAGGAATCCCAGCCGATCTCAACGCCGACCCGTCGAGGATAACTGCCGTCGA
>CANHYD010000144.1 GCA_947464705.1 Verrucomicrobiota bacterium
GACCGAGGAGGCCTTCAACAAGATCCACCCCAACGCGAAGCCGGAGATCTGGAGCTACGGACTGCGTAACCCGTGGAGTTTCCAGTTCGACCCGAAGACCGGCGACATGTACATCGCCGACATCGGCCAGAACCACTACGAGGAGGTCAACTTCGAGCCCCGCGGCAAAGCGGGCGTGAACTACGGCTGGAAGTTCATGTGCGGCACCCATCCGTTCCCCCTGCCCCTGGACGCCAACGGCAAGCCAGACTTGGATGCAGTCAAGGACGCCCCGCGCGTGGGTGAGGCCCCCATCTGCGAGTACAGCCATGTGGACCAAGGCAACTGCGTCATTGGCTTCGGCGTGTACCGGGGGGCCAAGTACCCCCAGATGGACGGCACCTACTTCTTCGGAGATTGGGGTTCGGGCAAGGTCTGGGGCACGGCCCGCGATGCCCAGGGCAAATGGCAGATGCAGGAACTGCTCAACACCAAGCTCATGTTCACCGGCGGTGGCCAAGGTTCCGACGGCACCCTCTACGTCACCGAGGCCAAGGCCAACTATGGCGGCCCGGCCGATCCTGCGCAGAACGAGCGTGGCGCAGTTTGGATGCTGGTGCCGGCCGACAAAGTTCCGGCCGGCGCAGAAGTGGCTCCGTTGGAGTAATTCGGAGCGGTTTCGTCTCTAGCTCGTTCTTCTCTCCAAAACCTTCACCCGGGGGCAAAGCGCAGGCTTGGCCCCCGGGTCTTTTTTGAGATCCTAACGCCGCCAACCAACTGAACGCCATGTTCCGGAAAATCGCCCTCGCCTGTGTTCTTGCCCTGAGTCCGATGCTTCAGGCCGCCGATGCCCCCTCCGCTCCCGCTGCCTTGGCGGGGCATGACCACGGCTCGCCCGCCGGCGACTCCAAGGCGCCAGAACCTCAAGAATCGATGTTCCTTTCGGTGGACCCGAAAGCCCCCAAGACCGCCCGTCTGGTGGTCGTCTCGGCGTACAATGCCGTCAACTATGGCATGAATTTCAACGGCTTCGCCAAGGGCGGCGCCCGCTACACGATCCCGCAGGGTTGGACTGTCGCGGTGGTGTTCACCAACAACAGTCCGGTGCCCCACAGCGCCATCGTGGTGGAGAAGCCCGTGGTGAAGAAGCTTCAGATGGGCGAACCCGCCTTCAAAGGTGCTTCGACGCCCTACCCCGTGCGCGGTACCACCGGCAAGGTGGGCATGCCCTTCCAGTTCGTGGCCGATGAAGCGGGTGAATTCGCCATCGCCTGTGGTTTTCCATCGCACTCCGCCAATGGCCACTGGATCGCCTTCGATGTCAGCGCCACGGCGACCGCCCCCAGTCTCCAGTTCGGAGACAAGGCCCCTTACGTGGCTCGCTGATGTCCGTGCCCGTCCTGAGTGTCCCTCAGCCCTTCGGCCCGCACGGCGTCTGCCTGGCCCTGGGTCTCTTCGATGGCGTCCACCTCGGACACCAGCATGTGGTCCGACAGGCAAAGATCGACGCCCGGGCCCGCGGCGCGGCAACGGTGGTGGCCACCTTCGATCCCCACCCCCTAGCCGTTGTCCGGCCCGAAAAAGCCCCCCGACTCCTGCAGTCGTTGGCCCAGCGCATCGCTTCTTTGGAGGTTCAGGGAGCCGACGCCGTGCTGGTGCTCCGCTTCGATGCCGCCATGAGCCACAAGAGCGGTGAAGAATTCGTGCGCGAATTGATCCGCGGTTTCGGCGGGCTCAGGAGCTTCACCGTGGGCCAAGGCTTCCATTTCGGTCACGGCCGCAGCGGGAATGTCGCGCTCCTGCGGACGCTGGGCCGGGAACTGGGATTTTCGGTGAATGCCATGGCTCCCATCCATATCGGAGCCGAGATCGTGAGCAGCACCCGTGTCCGCGGCGCTCTGCGCGAGGGAAAGCTCAACCTGGTAGCCGAACTTTTGGGTCGTCCTTACAGCATTGCCGGTCCCGTCGTCCGTGGCGATCAGCTGGGGCAATCCCTCGGATTCCCCACTGCCAACATCGATGTCACTGGACTCGAACTACCTCCCTTTGGTGTTTATGCCGCTCGAGCCCGGCATGCCGGTGGCGAATTCCCGGCCGCGGTCAATCTGGGACTGCGCCCCACCCTTCAGTCCCCGCAACCCCAGCTTCGCTTCGAAACTCACCTCATCGGGTATCAAGGCGATTTATACGACCGCGATCTGACTGTGGAACTGGTGGATTTTCTGCGTCCGGAACGTCGATTCGCACACCTCGATGCACTGAAAGCCCAAATTGCCAAAGACATCGCCGCAGCCGAAAAAGCCCTGTTCTGAGCCAAAGATGCGGTCGGAAGGGAAGTGATGGTGTGGTGGATTCTTTCGCTAGACCCGGCGAAAGCGAGGATCGGACCGACCGAAGGCCCAAAACGGGCCAACAACGACGCTCTTGCGGAAGAAAGCGCAGCCAGCACGACCGATCCCGCTGGATTGCTACGACCGATCCCGCTGGATTGCTACGACTGAGCCAGAGATGCGGGCGAAATTCTTTCCGGTGTTGCGTCAGGAGTCGGAGCCAGTTCAGCGTTTGTCCCATGAACACCCGTCCCCTCGTCGCACTCCTGTTGGGTCTGGCCCTCGGCTCTCCAGCCTGGAGTGCGGACCTATCGAAGGATACCGGACCCAGCAAGCACGGCCCTTGGATCAAACTTTTCGACGGCAAGTCCACCGAGGGCTGGCGCGGGTTTGGCAAAGCCACCTTCCCGGAGCAAGGCTGGATCGTGAAGGACGGCTGGTTGACCCATGTCGCCAAGGGCGGTGGTGGCGATATCATCACCGACCGGCTGTTCAGCGACTTTGAACTGCGCTTCGAGTGGAAGATTTCAACGGGCGGCAACAGCGGCGTGAAGTACTTCATCGATGAGGCCCGCAAGGCGGCCATCGGCCATGAGTACCAACTCATCGATGACGCAGCCCATCCTGACGCCAAGGTCGGCCCGAAACGCCAGACCGCCGCACTCTACGATGCCCTGCCGGCCCAGTCGCCCCGAGTGAAGCCGGCCGGACAAATCAATGAGTCGGCCATCATCGTCCACGGAGACTCCGTTGAGCATTGGCTCAATGGCGATTGCGTCCTCAAGTACCGGATCGGCTCCCCCGGACTGACCGCCGCGAAAGCTGCCAGCAAATTCAAGAATGAACCGAAGTGGGGCACCCGGTTTGCGACTCCCATTTTGCTTCAAGATCACAGCGATGCCGCTGAATTCCGCCACATCCGCATCCGTGAGCTGAAGTGATCCCCTTCGGTCGGCCCCAATCCTCCATCACATTCCCAGCAAACCGCTTCTAGCCTGTCCCTCTGGCTTGTCGCGGGATCCTCGGATAGCCTGTCCCCAGATGACCCGTCTTCGGAGATTTCTCACGCACCTGTTCTTGGGGCTTTGCCTCGGCACGGCACACCTCTGCGCCGACGGCGCGGATGACGCGTTCATCCGCATTTACAACCTGATCCAGCAGGCCGAGGCCCATCGAGAAACCGGGCAATGGTCTTCGGCCCGGGAGGCGTTCACCGAAGCCCGGTCGGGCCTAGAAGTGCTTCGGCGGAATTATCCGACTTGGAATGAACGGGTGGTGGCCTATCGGATTCGCTACGTCAGCGAGCGCTTGGAGGCCCTGAAAGCCACCCCAGAAGCCTCGGGGAAACCCATCAACTCGCCCGCGCCCCCTACCGTCACGGCCTCCAACGCCCCACCCGCTGCGGCCCTGGCTCCCAATGGCGAAGTGGTGGCCCAATTCGAGCAACTGAACCTCCAGATCCAGCGACTCTCGAGCGACAAGGAATTGCTCGAAGCCAAACTGCGCGAAGCCCTCTCTGCTCAACCCGCCCCGGTGGATCCGCGTGAATTCCAATCGGCCATCGAACGGATCACCGCCCTTCAGACCACCAACAAGGTGCTGTTGGCCTCCTTGGAGCAGCAACAAACCGAGCGCCGCAACCTCGTGGACAAGGTGGTCGCCGACGAGGCTCGAGCCGCTCTCGACGAGGCCAACAAGAGCCTGCTCGAACAAAAAGTGGCGGCCGGGCGCATTGAAAAACAAAAACAGGAGATCGAAGCCAAGTTGAAGGACCTTCAGGCGGGTCCGCTGCAAACCCTTCAGAAGGAGAACTCCACGCTGAAGCAACAGGTCACCGAACTGAAATCCGACACTGAACGCGGAAAACAGGTCGCCGATCTCGCCGCCAAGCTGACACAGCTCCAGATCGACCTCGATGAGTCCAAGAAACGAAACTCGGCCCTGACCTCCGAAAAGGCCGGACTGGAACGCCAGTTGGCAGACCTCCAAGCGCGCACCTCCGAGGAGAGCCTCGCCAAGATCCGCCAATTGGAAAACTCCCTGGCCCTGGCCAAGGCCAATGCGGACCGCAGTTTGGCCCAGGCCGAATTGATTGCAGGCACTCTGGCCAAGGAGAAACAGACCCGGACCGACTTGGAACTGTCCAACCAAGCGCTGAAGACCAAGGTCAACGACCTCACCCGAGGCGCTGAACAGCGTGCGGATGCGGTCAAGACCCTCGAAACAGCCCTGGCTGCCGAAAAGGCCGAGCGCGAGGTCGTCCGGGCAGAACTGGCCGCCACCGAACGCAAGTTGGCCGCCGCAACCGCCGCCGCAACCAACTCTGCGGCCGTAGATGCCAGTGTCCGCACCACGGAACTGGCGACCCTACGGACCGAAGTCTGGAAGATCCGAGCCTCCCTCAAGGAGGGAGTCGCCCGAGAGGCCGAACTTAAGACGGCGCTGTCCACGGAGCGCGAGTTCCGCGAACGGCTGACCCGTGAAAAGGCTGCCCTCGAAAAACGGCTGGCCAGCGCCCTCAAGGCCGGCCCGACGCCGGAAGCTCCGGTAGCAACCCAAGACAACTCCAAGGCTTTGGCCAAGATGGTGACGCGAGTTCGAAAACTCGAGGAAGAGCGTGATGCACTGCAACAACGCCTCCAAAAACTGACTCAAACCACCCAGACTCGCTTGGCCACCGGGGTTGCCTGGCGGGCCGTGACGGCCCGAGAGCAAATCGAAGAGTTCCATCGCCGCCGCCGTTGACCCGACGCCCCTCCACAATCCCATGGCCAGCAAGTTCTTCGTCCCCGGCTCGGATCGAGCCCCCAAAGTGGGGGATCTGTTTGCCACCATCGCTCCTCGGTATGACGTCATCAACGACCTCCAGAGCTTTGGCATGCACCGCCTTTGGAAGCAGCAAATGGTCGCCGCGGCCGCCCTGCAACCCGGAAAACACGCGTTGGACGTCTGTTGCGGAACCGGTGATGTCACCTTCCGGTTGGCCCGAACTGGTGCCGATGCCGTGGGCTTCGATTTCAGTCACCCCATGCTCGCCGTCGCCGCAGAGCGGGCGGCCCAGGATCCCCTGCCCGACGGTTCAGGCTCGGTTCGCTTCCAACAAGGAGACGCTCTCCAACTCCCCTTCCCTGACCGGTCTTTCGACGTGGTGACCATTAGCTACGGGTTGCGCAATCTGGCGGATTTCCAGCGGGGACTCCGCGAATTGACCCGAGTGCTCAAACCGGGCGGGCGGTTGCTGGTCCTGGATTTCGGAAAACCCGACTTCCTGCCGTGGCGATGGGTTTATTACCAGTATCTCGAGCGAATCTGCCCCCTGTTCGGGCGTATTTTCTGCGGAGATGGCGATACTCACGGCTACATTCTCGACTCCTTGAAAGCCTATCCCGCTCAACACGGGGTGGACGCCGCACTGCGAGAACTCGGATATCTCGAGACCCGCATCCAGAGCTTCCTCGGAGGCACCATGACCCTGAATATCGGCCAACGCCGATGACCGGCGACGGCAGCCCCTGCGGGCAGTAGGCCCACAATTCCCGTCTGGCGATTCGACCGCAGATCCTTACCCTGCGGCTCTCGAGTCATGAAGATCCTCTTCCTCAATGGCCCCAACTTGAACCTGCTCGGAACCCGCCAACCCGAGATCTACGGCCGAGACACCTTGGCCAGCATCGAAGCATCCGTTCAGGTGCGAGCTCAGGCTCTGGGAGTCACGGTGGAGTTCCGCCAGAGCAATGATGAGGGGCAACTGGTCACCTGGATCCAGCAAGCCAAGGGGGCTGTGCACGCCATCGCCCTGAACGCGGCCGCCTACACGCACACCAGCATTGCCCTGCGCGACGCCATCGCCGCCGTTGAGTTGCCGGTCATTGAGTTGCACCTGTCCAACATCCACGCTCGGGAGTCCTTTCGGCACCATTCCATGATCGCCCCGGTCTGCC
>CANHYD010000145.1 GCA_947464705.1 Verrucomicrobiota bacterium
CTCACCCGGCAGCCCAGGGAACGGACGGTGAGACACCGTCCCTACCGGGTGCAGGGGAACGGACGGTGAAACACCGTCCCTACCAGACTCGCGGGCCTCCTGGCCCGAATCTCCATGAGCGGCCCCAGGCCGCTGCCACCTCCCGGTAGGGCCCGAGTCTCTCGGGCCATCCCCACCTCGCCCGGCAGCCCAGGGAACGGACGGTGAGACCCCGTCCCTACCAGGTACAGGGGAACGGACGGTGAGACACCGTCCCTACCGGATGCAGGGGAACGGACGGTGAGACACCGTCCCTACCGGGTGCATGGGACTGGAAGGTGAGACACCGTCCCTACCGATGGGGGTAGGGCAGCCGGATGGAGGCTGGCCAAGGGAGACGGAGCCGTTCACTGTACCCGTCAATGATCCCCCGTAATCCGTGGATGGCTGGACTGTGGCCGCGTGCTGTGGGCCTTTGGATCGCCTGGGTCTGCCTCGGTCTCGCACTGGCACCGGTCACCACGAATTCCGCCTCTGCCAGCCCCATCACCCTGCACACCCGCTGGCGCACGGGCTCCACGAACCTGGCCGAGGCCACGCCCCACGAAGGCAGCGTCGCCTGGGAGGCCTCGCGGACGGCCGTGGTGGTGTGCGATATGTGGGATCAGCATCATTGCCCGGATGCCACAGAACGCGTCGGGGAAATGGCCCCGGCCATGAACGAGGTGCTGCAGGCAGCCCGGGCCCAGGGCATGCTCATTCTCCACTGCCCGAGCGACACCCTGAAGTTCTACCAGGATCACCCGGGCCGGAAACTCGCCCAGGCGGCTCCACCCGTGAAGACCGCCATCCCGTTGCAAGGCTGGTGTTCCCGGATGGCCGACCATGAGGCCCCCCTGCCCATCGACGACTCCGACGGCGGCTGCGACGGCTGCCCGGAATGCCCCGGCTATGGCGCGTGGACCCGGCAACACCCGGCCCTCGAGATCCGCGACGGCGACGCCATCACCGATTCGGCCGAGGCCCTGTACCTCATGCGCCAGCGCGGTATCACCAACGTCATCGTCATGGGAGTGCACATCAACATGTGCGTTCTGGGGCGGCCCTTCGCCATCCGCCAGATGGTTCAGCAAGGGCAGAATGTGGTGCTCATGCGCGACATGACCGACTCGATGTACAACCACCGCAAAGCGCCCTACGTGTCGCACTTTCGGGGCACCCAACTGGTGGTCGAGCACATCGAGCGGTTCTGGTGCCCGAGCATCACGCGAGCCGATTTCACCGGCAAACCCCCCTTCCGCTTCGCCGGGGATGTGCCCAAGAAAATCGTCCTGCTCATCGGCGAAAACGAATACCAAACTTGGGAAACCTTGCCGGCCTTCGCCGCCGCGGAACTCTCAGGCCGCGGCTATCAGGTCAGCACCGTAATGGCCTCGCCCCGGGAAGGTGATCCGGATTTCGCGGACATCGAACGGCTCCGAGACGCGGATTTGGTGGTGGTGAGCACCCGTCGCCGCACACCACCCCAACGTCTCATCGACCTGCTCAAGGCGCACGTGGCCGCGGGCAAACCGGTCGTCGCGCTCCGGACAGCCAGCCATGGGTTTGATGCCGTTCCCAAAGCACCCGGATACGCCGCCTGGCCCACGTTCGATGTCGACGTGTTGGGCATGAAGTACGGGGGCCACTACAACAACAAACCCCCGCAAGGCCCCCGCACGCTCATCGAGGGAATTGCCAGCCAGACCGGCCACATCGTGATGACCGGCGTCACCACCGCCCGGCAAATCACCCCCTCGCACCTCTACAAGCAGTCGCAACCGGCCGACACTGTGGTGCCGCTGATGCAAGGCCGCGTGGAAGGGCAAACCATCCTGGAGCCCGTGGCCTGGCTGAACACCGCGCACGGTCGCCGGGTCTTCGCCACCTCGCTCGGAGGCCCGGACGACTTCGAGACGGCCCCCTTCCGACGTCTGCTGCTCAATGGCATCCTTTGGTGTCTGCGGGATCCCGTGCCGCCGGCCGAGGCCTCGATCTCGGGAAAACCCGCGGTGCTGGCGCCGAAGGAGGACGCCGCCAAGGCGAAGACCGTTCCGGCCAATGCCACCTCGGCCTCGACGTCGGCCCAGGCCACCAACCGGGTAACGGCTCCGAATCCTGCGGCAGCGGATCTCCCGCAAGAGGCCCCTGCAGGTGCCCTGAGTCCTGAAGCCTCGATGGCCCGATTCCGGGTGGCCGAAGATTTGGAGTGGGAGCAGTTGCTCACCGAGCCCCAGATCGCCCAGCCGGTCTTTCTCAATTTCGATGTGCGCGGTCGCCTGTGGGTCGTGGAATACCGCCAGTATCCCTCGCCCGCAGGCCTGACTCGCATCAGCCGCGACAGCGTGTGGCGCTCGGTGTACGACAAAGTGCCCCCGCCGCCGCCGAAGCATTTCCCGGGCAAGGATCGCATCAGCATCCACGAAGACACCGACGGTGACGGACGGCTCGACCGCCATTCGGTGTTCGTCGACGGGCTGAACATCGTCACCGCTGTCGAGCACGGCCGCGGCGGGGTTTGGGTGCTGAATCCTCCCTACCTGCTCTTTTACCGCGATACCAACCACGACGATGTGCCCGACGGTGACCCGGAGGTTCGGCTCTCCGGCTTCGGCCTCGAAGATACCCACAGCGTGGCCAATTCGCTGCGCTGGGGTCCCGACGGTTGGCTCTATGGAGCCCAGGGCAGCACGGTGACCGGCAACGTGTGGGTGCACGGAGCCGACGGAAAACCCCTTCATGCCAAGGCCCTCTACTCTCAGGGTCAGAACATCTGGCGCTATCATCCCGAGCGACGGGTGTACGAGGTGTTCTCCGAGGGCGGCGGCAATGCCTTCGGCTGCGAGATCGACAACCGCGGGCGGATCTTTTCGGGCCACAACGGCGGCGACACCCGGGGCTTCCACTACCAGCAGGGCGCCTACCTCCAGAAGGGCTTCGAGAAGCACGGACCGCTCTCCAACCCCTACGCCTTCGGCTATTTCCCGGCGATGGCCCACGACCGCATTCCACGATTCACCCACAATTTCGTGATCTACGACCACGGCGCGCTGCCCAACCGATATACAGGCCGGCTCTTCGGTGTGGAACCCCTGCAAGGGCGCATCGTGATGAGCGAGATCACGGCTGATCACTCGACCTTCCGCACGCACGACCTCGAGCATCCGGTCACCAGCGACGACCGGTGGTTCCGGCCGGTGGACATCAAGGTCGGGCCCGACGGAGCCCTGTATGTGTGTGACTGGTACGACCAGCAAGTGAACCATTTCCGCAACCACGAAGGGCGAATGGATGCCGAGAATGGCCGCGTGTATCGGTTGAAGGCCAAGGGCGGCCGCCCGCTCCGCACACCCGACCTGGGTAAGGCCACCGCGGCACAACTCATCCAGGCCTTGGAGGCCACCAACCGCTGGACGCGGCAGACGGCGCTGCGGGTGCTGGCCGACCGGAAGGAAGCATCGCTGGTGGCACCGCTGACCGAGGCCCTATTCCGGAGCACCGGCCAGACCGCACTCGAGACACTCTGGGCCCTGAACCTGAGCGGCGGTTGGACTGAACCCTTGGCGTTGCGGGCTCTCGGTCATCCGGAGGCCGCCGTTCGCGAATGGGCCGTGCGACTCGCCGGGGATACCCGCGCCGTGTCCGAGCCGATGGCCCGGGCCCTGGTCGTTTTAGCCACCCGCGAACCCGACCTAGCGGTACGCACCCAACTGGCCTGCACGGCCCGCCGGCTGCCACCCGCTGCCAGCCTGCCACTGGTGAGCGCACTGGCAGAGCGCGACGAAGACGACACGGACTCCCGGCAACCGCTGCTGCTCTGGTGGGCCATCGAGGCGCATGCAGAAAGCGATCCCGAGGCGGTTCTCAAACTCTG
The DNA here is from genome assembly GCA_947464705.1 of Verrucomicrobiota bacterium. GTDB lineage: Bacteria > Verrucomicrobiota > Verrucomicrobiia > Limisphaerales > UBA9464 > SXXZ01. The sequence continues at coordinate 3,893 of CANHYD010000145.1, forward strand.
GCAGGATGGCTCGTTCTGGCGACGCCCGTTGGTCGAACACCACCTCATCGAACGGATGTCCCGCCGTTGGGCCCAGGCAGGCACGCAACGCGACCTCCTGAACTGCGCGCGACTCTTCGAACTGTCACCCAGTCCGACCCAAAGCCGGCGCTTGGCCTCCGGCCTGGAACAAGCGGCCAAGGGGCGGGCCTTGTCGGGATTGCCGGAGGCGCTGCGGCGGGCCATGGCCCGTCATGGCGTGGGCTCGTCGGCCTTCGCGCTGCGGCAGGGCGACCCGGCTGCCACCGCCGAGGCACTCAAGACCGTCGCCGACGAGACGGCCTCGCGAGCCGAGCGATTGGAGTTTCTGGCGGTGTTGGCCGAGGTGCGGGTTCCCGGTGCGGTGCCCGCCCTCAGCCGGGCCTGTCGTGGAATCGTCAAAGATGACGCGCTGCGACAAGCCGCCCTGACCGCGTTGGCGGCCTATGACGATCCGTCCATCGCCCCTGTGGTCTTGAGTGTGTACCCCGCCCTGGGTCCGTTGTCGCTGCCCACAGCCCAGGCCCTCTTGGCCAGCCGACCGACCTGGTCGATGGCCTATGTGCAGGCCATTGCCCGAAAGCCCTCGGGCTGGGCGGCCCCGCCCATCACGGCCCAGAGCATTCCGGCAAGCATCGTCCGCAAGATCAAACAGCACCGGGACGGCGCCTTGCAGACGCTGGCCGAATCGGTCTGGCCACAAACCGGCAAGGTCACGAGTGCGGAGCTCGAGGGCCAAATCCGCGAGCGGGCCGCCTGGATCCGGGCCGAGGTCGGAGACCCGTATGCAGGGCGGAGCCTCTTCCAGACCAGTTGCAGTGGCTGCCACCGGCTCTTTGCTCAAGGCGGCGAGGTGGGGCCTGACCTGACAGTGCACGACCGCACCGACATCGAATCGCTGCTACTGGCGATCCTCAATCCCAGCGCCGAGATTCGGGAGGGCTACGAGAACCACACGGTTGAGACCCGGGATGGCCGTTCCTTGGCGGGATTCCTGGTGGAGCAGACCCCTCAATCCATCGTGCTGCGCGGCTTGGACAACCAGAACGTCGTGCTGGCCCGCAGCGAGATCGCCGAGCTGAACCCGGCCGGATTGTCGCTAATGCCCGAGGGCTTGCTCGACGGCTGGAAACCTCAGCAAGTACGCGATCTCTTCGCCTATCTTCGAAGCACCCAACCGTTGGTGGGCGAGCCACCCCAACTCAAAAAAACCCAACCCTGAGCGGCCGACCCAAACCCATGAACCCAATGCCCCATTCCCGACGACCCATCCCGGCTGGTTTCACCCTGATCGAGCTCTTGGTGGTCATCGCCATCATCGCGATCCTGGCCGGTATGTTGTTGCCCGCACTGGCGAAGGCCAAAGCCAAGGCCAACGGGACCTACTGCCTCAACAACTTGCGCCAGATCGGTTTCGGCGTGGCGATGTACTCGGGCGACAATGGTGAGCGGTTCCCCCGATCGAAGAACTGGGGCAAGGTTTGGGGCGATTCGTTCAAGATCGGCGAGAAGTACCACTACGAACTGCTGGAGCCGTATGTGGGCAAGAACAATGGCACCAACCGCTCCAGCGCGGTGGTCACCGTGCAGAGCAGGAACACCCCGCCCTCCCCCAGCACCTACGCATGCCCGGTGGGCTTGCGCGGCAAAGATCCCGCGTTGAGTGGCGACAACTACCGCAACTGGTTGCGCGACAACGACTGGATCACCTACCCGTGGAACCACATCTTCCTGAAGAAAGATCAGGCCACCTATGACGTGGATCGACCGGTGAGCGGTCGAATGACCTCGTCGGTGGCCAATTCGTCGACGGCCGTGCTGCTGTGGGAGATGCCCTACTGGACACCTGCCTTCGCACCGCACAACGGAGCCATTCAGTTGGTGTTCGCCGATTCCCACGCCGCCCCCGAAAAGCGCAGCGCCAAGGAGCAGGACTGGTGGGCCTACCACAGCCGCCGCGGCTGGGACGACAACGACCCCACCGGCTTCGCCTTCAAGAACCAGTGATCCCTTGGCCGGTGCGATTTCTGTTAGGTCGGGCTGGCTGCGATTTCTTCCGCAAGAGCTTTGTTGTTCGCTCGTTACGGACTTCAAGGGCGAGCTTCAATAGGGCCCGCGCCTCACTCTCGCACGGCCCATGGAGGAACGCCTCCCTGACCAACCGGTCAGCCCAATCGCCAATCAGCCCAGCAACATCGCCTGGGGCTTTCTGGGCGGTGTCCTCTGCGGCGCCAACCATCTGGGGCGTCTTCACGAGCGATCCGGCACCGCAGACACGGCCCTGTCGGAGACATCGCCCTACCCCCGGAGCTCGCCTGAGATTGGCCAG
>CANHYD010000146.1 GCA_947464705.1 Verrucomicrobiota bacterium
CAGAATGTAGGAGTTGGGCGAACGATCCGGGGTTCCGTTGGTGCCCAGAATTCCTGCCAAACCGGGCAGAGGCGGGAGCGGACCTGCAGTGCCAGAATTGCCGGGGGAGCCTTCGAGCGGGACCCATCCCCAGGGGAACGAACCGCTGGAAGCGTCGCACCGGTAGGCGCCTCCAGATCGCCAGAGGAATCCGGCTCGCGAGATGTGTCCGACGGAAACCGGAGCTGACTGCGGCGGCAGAGGAACACCATAACGCCAGTACTTGGCGCAAACCATCCACTCCATGTCGGAAATCACCGAGTCCGCCGGCGCGTTGTCGGCGGGGTGGAGACTGCGTTGAATGGGGTCGGTCGTCGGCAGACCGACAATCCAGACCGTGGCCGAAGCCCTTTTGTTTCCCGCTTCGTCCACGGCGATGGCCTCCAGTCGGATGGGGCCTTCGGTGTCGACCTTCCAGACCAAGCTATGCTCAATAGGCGTCCCCGGATCAGGGGCACTGAAGAACTGGATCCGGGACTCGCCGATGGGTTTGCCATTGGCCCAGAAGGACGCCGTGGGAAGGTAGCCGTTGGGGTCTATCGCAATGAATTTCAGGGTGCAGTCACTGCCGATCCGCAGTCGCTCTCCGGTTGTCGGAGTGACGCGGTTCAAGACCGCTTTGGAGGATACGGTGGAATCAAAAATCGTCACCTGGGCCCAGGCGCTGGAGGGATCGAGCCGGTAGGCCGGGTCGTCGATGAGTTTGATGACCACCGTTTCGTCCGGCTCTTGGAGGTCGTCTTCGAGAGCGCCGATGATGAGTTCGACTTGGGTTTCTTCGGCTCCCAAAGTGAGGTCTCCGTCGAGCATTGAAATGTCCTCACCATTGCGCGCACTCCCCCCGACGGCATAACGGATGCGGACGGGTTCAGCCGGGTTCCCCAACCGCTGGAAAATAAGGCGTCCGGGCATGACCCGAATGAAGGGATTTGGCTCCGAGGTGGTCGACTGAATAGCGAGAATGCGAATCGTCGGTGCATCGGACGGGGCCGGTGGGATCGAGTCGCGGAGGATCACCCGGGCTGTTGGCTGAATGCCGGGCTGGTACTCGGAAGGCTCGGGGCCGTCCTTGAGGTTTTCCGGCTTCGGAATCACGCCTAGGTGCAGGATTTCGTCGCCTTCGACCTTGTCATCCGGGATGGGCGCGAGCGGCAGTTTGCCAACGGCCGACCCGGCCGGAATGACCACCGATTGCACCCAGGAAGCCTGCGCGGGATCGCTGGCGGGCTCTGGTTTCAATCCGCCGGGGGCGACCGTGAAGTCCGCGTTCCAGTCGGCCGATCCGCCGATCTTGAAATACACCCGAAGCGGTTGCGACACGTCGCCCGTGCGACGGAATTCCAGGATCATCCCATCCTTGGGGTCGGATTCCACAGCCATCGGATCGAGGACGTTCAGGTCCACCGTCGGCAATTGGGGAGGAACGATCGGCGGATCGACGGGAGGGGGAAGGGGGCTGGTTCCGATGATTACACGCATCGGTGACGACGTCGCCAAGGTCTTCAGGTTTTGCACGGCGCGCGCCTCCAGCACATGGACTCCCGGAGTGGGTGATTCCCACACGGCTTGATGCACCACCTTGAGTCCGATCACGGTGATGAACACATCGCCGCTGCGGTCTGACCTGGCGATCACCTGACCATCGGCCAGGAACTCCAGTTGGGTGATCGGTCCACCCAGAGGATCGACGGCGACGGCTTCCAGTTTCAGGGGCCCGGAAGGTAGCTCCGCGCCGGAGGCTGGTGACGTGAGAAACACCTGAACAGAGCGCCCCGGATCCTGGGGAGTCTGCGCCTGCAGTCCGGCGGTGGTCAGTGCACCGAGGAGGAAGCACAGCAGGCTAAGGAATACCCAATGGCGGGGGTAAAAAGTGTTCATACAAACAAACTGGTGTTCTTCTATCCGCTGAAAATCTGGAAATGGATGCATCCATTTCGCATGACGGCCCGGATGCAGCGAACCGAGGAACTGCTTTGAGACTGGCCCAACCCACTGCACTCGCAAGACCGCTGTACCCACCTTCGATGGCTCGATCGGAAACAGTCATTGGCCCGCTGACCATGGGGCACCGGTCTAACGAGTCAGGTCGAGGCAGAGCCAATGTCCGGCATTGCGTAGGCCATCGCGGAGGTACAGGCGGCCTTTTGAAAGGGCGGGATTGCACCAGTTCACTCCTGAGACCTGGGCCCGACCGAGTTCGCGGCACGTCGTGCCTCCGACGTCGAAGAGGATGAGTTCGCCACTATCGCTGAGCATGAGTGCCGACGTGCCGCCGACGGCGATGAATCCGGCGTGGGATTTGTCGGCCGCGCTCGTGATCCAGCCCGACTGGGTCCATCGGACCTTCCCGTCATCAATGCCGATGCACACCAATTCGCGTTGTGCTCCAAGCCCCACGATGCGGTCTCCAATGACGATCGGGCACGAGAAGTTGGGGGCCGCCTCCTTGGAGTTCCAGACCTCGGACACCGACCAACGATCACCCTCGCGCGCCAGTTGAAGGCTCATCAGGCCGGTTTGATGAGATCCCAGAATCACGCGGTCGTTGACAATGAGTGGGGTCATCACATGTCGGGCGAAGGCTGTCTTGAGAGGATGCCTCCACAATACCCGGCCGCTCTGCGCATCAAAACCGAGGGCGGCATCGGCCATGAATGCCACCACTTGGCGCACTCCCAGAAGGGTTCCTACCATCGGGGCGGCATAGCCGGCGACCTCGTTGCCGCCTTTCCAACGAACCGCTCCGGTTTGGGGATTCAGCGCGACCATCCCAGCGCCATTGGTCGATCCGGCCGAGGCCCAGAGCCACCCGGATTCCACCCAGGGTGACCCGTTGTTGCCGTGCCGCATGGCACCTTGCGAGTTGCCTTTTTCACCCACGAAGGTGGCTCCGAAATCCTGGGTGTAATCGACCGACCAAAGTGTTTTGCCATCGTTGGCGGCGAAGCACGTCAGTTTGCCCCGGCAGGATTGCGCATAGACTCGGTTCTCGAAAACTACCGGTGTGCAGCGCGGCGCAGCCGGGCCTTGGGAATCGGTGAATGTCTCATCGACCCGGGCCTTCCAGCGCTCGGCTCCGGTGGCTGAATCGAGGGCTCGTAGGACTTCTTGGCCATCCTGGGCTTCAATGGCAAACACCCGATCGCCGGCCACCACGGGTGACGCATATCCGGGGCCCGCAGCGATGGACCACACCACCCGCGGTGATTGGGGTAAAGCGTTCAGGGCAGGCTCCTGCGCGCCGGGGTGTCCGGTTCGCGTGGGGCCCCGCCATTGAGGCCAATCGCCCACCAAGACCGTGAACGCAGAGCAGGTCAATGTGACGATGAGAGCCCAACGGGATCGATCTGTGACCAAGGGGTGGAGCATGCCGGCAACGCTCACGGATGGACTGCTAGTGCGTCAATCCCTGGGCTCCGCAGGACCGGGCCATCGCCCGCAGGTAAGCTCGGAGGTAGCAGCGGCCTTGGGGGCCGCTGGTGGAGATTCGGGCCAAGGGGCCCGCGGGTTCCGGTAGGGACGGTGTCTCACCGTCCGGTCCCTCAGTCCTGCTACGCTGCGGTTTGGGTGGGCTCCGCAGGACCAGGCCATCGCCCGCAGGTAAGCTCGGAGGTAGTAGCGGCCTGGGGACCGCTGGTGGAGATTCGGGCCAAGGGGCCCGCGGGTTCCGGTAGGGACGGTGTCTCACCGTCCGGTCCCTGAGTCCTGATACGCTGCGGTATGGGTGGGCTCCGCAGGACCGGGCCATCGCCCGCAGGTAAGCTCGGGGGTAGTAGCGGCCTAGGGGCTGCTGGTGGAGATTCGGGCCAGGGGGCCCGCGGGTTCCGGTAGGGACGGTGTCTCACCGTCCGGTCCCTGAGTCCTGCTACGCTGCGGTTTGGCAGCGTTTTTCGTTACGCTATTCCGAGTTTTGTCGTTCGCCCTCGGTGGGTCGGATCAGCATCACCAACAGCACCGAAGCCACGGCCGCAGAGGCAAACACGCTGAAGATGACGGCCAGTGGAAGTTGTTGATCGCGCATGAGCCCAAAACCCCAATCCGCCAATCCACCGCAACCGATGCTCACCAGGTTCATGAGTCCGTAGCCGGTGGCGCGCTGCTCGGGTGGAGCGACCTGGCACAAAATGGGCATGTTGTTGGTGTCAAAGAATCCCCATCCGAGACCGAAGAGGATCAGGAAAGCCACTGCCACCCAGAGTTCACCGGTTTGAGGAGAAAACCCCACCCCGAACAGGGCCGGGATGATCATCAGCATGCCCAGGGCACTGACCTGGATTCTTCCCCGCGGAGTGCGTCGCATCCGACGGTCCGCCAGCCATCCGCCCACGAAGGCTCCCACGATGGCGGCGGATTGCCAGTAGAGGGTCGCCGATACGCCGGCCTTGCCCTGGCCGATCTTGAATTCCGATTTCAGGATGGCCGGCATCCAGTCTCGCACCACCCAACCGGCCAGCGCCGGGAGCGTGAAGTAGACCACCAGCAGCAGGAAGGAACGGTTGGTCAACAGGGCACGGAGGGTCTGCAGACTCGCCGTGTTTCCGGATGACGCCGGTGCAGGACGCGGACGGTCTTTGAGTAGAAATACCAGGGGCAACGCCAGGGCCATGCCGGCCAGGCCGCTCCATCCGAAGGCGCCCCGCCAGCCCAGGGTTGGATGGTCGGCGGCATAGCCTGTGAATCCCCCGAGAATGACTCCGCAGTAAATGCCCATTTGATGAAAGCTGACCGCACGGGAGCGGGTTTCGCCCGTGTGATAATCGGCAATCAGCGCCAGAGCGGCCGGAATATAAAAAGCCTCGCTGATGCCCATCAGGGATCGGGCGGTGAGCAGTTCCCCGTAGGACTGGACGTGTCCCGTCCACCACGTCACTGCCGACCAGGCAAAGAGGCTGCCGCAGATGGTGAACCGTCGGCCGAACCGATCGGCGATCCAGCCGCCCACCGGGCTCAGGAAAGCGTACACCCACTTGAATTGTCCCAGCATCCGACCCCAGTTGGCCTCCGAGCCGATGTCGGGAATGTCTGCCATCACCGAGCTTTTCATGGCTGCCAGCATCTGGCGGTCGAGATAATTGAGCAGGGCGATGGGGGCGAGCAGACACACGGTGAGCCAGGCCCAGCGCGGGAGAGCAGGGGGGTGGGTTTCCATCATGGGCGATCAAAAGAGGGGAGGCTCGACAGGGGCATGAGAACAGAGATCGGGTGGACTTAGGATCAGACCGAAACGGGGGACCTCGGCAATGGTGAATCGCAAAATCGGGCTCCCGAGTTCACCGTGATACGCCTTCGTTTTGGGGGCTTCAGAAGCACTAGGATGTGTCGAAGGTTCTTCGGAATCCTCATGTCCAGGCTTCTCCTGGCCGGCTAAAACGGGCGGCGGTAGGCGATCTTTGAGAAACCAACGCCGCCCCAGGAGTCTCAGGAGTTCATGAATGCATCCCTGTCTCAAAGCCCCGAGCACCGTGCCGTGAGGAGTGGTTCGCAGCGTCAGGGCGCCTTCACGCTCATCGAGTTGCTGGTGGTCATTGCCATCATCGCCATTCTGGCCGGCATGCTCTTACCGGCCTTGGGCAAGGCCAAGAACAAGGCCCTACGCACCCAGTGCCTGAGCAACTACCGTCAGTTGAACCTGGCTTGGTTGCTCTACATCGATGACTTCAAGGATGAGCTGCCGCCGAACGAGACCGTGCTTACCGGCGGCCGTGAGGGGGCCAATGCCACGGCGCGGACTTGGGTGGTGGGCAATGCCTTTACTGACACCAACGACTTCAATATCCGCAGGGGGTTGCTCTTTCCCTACAACCAAGCCTCCGGGATTTACCACTGCCCGGCCGATCGTTCTACCGTGCGGGATGCTCGGAAGATCCTGCGATCTCGCAGCGTCTCGATGAGCGCCTCCATGAACGACCAGCCCGATCCGCAGGATCGAACGTGCTGGCACAAGCTCTCGCAAATCGTCGCACCCAGCCCGGCTGAGGCCTTCGTCTTTTTGGATGAGCACGAGAACAGCATCGAGAACGCGCGCTTCGTGGTGACGCAGCCCGGGGAGTGGTTCTGGGTAGACTTCCCGTCGGTCCGCCATGCCGGTGCTGCCACGCTGAGCTTCGCCGATGGTCACGCCGAGTCGTGGCGCTTCGTCTCGCCCGACACGATCCGCATCGGCCGCATGCCAC
>CANHYD010000147.1 GCA_947464705.1 Verrucomicrobiota bacterium
CCGAGCCGCTTCGGCCCGATGATCTCCTCGCTCCGGGCTGGCGGCGTGACGGTCGAGCCAATCGTGCTCCTCGGCCGACAGATCGCAGAGACTGTCTTCGCGCTGACGACGTTGGCTGCGCAACGCGTCCAAGCAAGCACGCGTGGCCATGCGCATCAACCAATGCTCGAAAGGGGCCTCGCCCCGCCAGGAGTCCAATCGGGAGAACGCTTTCACCAAGACATCTTGAACCAAATCGGCCACGTCTTCCTCCCGACGCAAATAACGGCGCGCCAAAGCGAAGAGCCGGGATTGGTGACGGGTGACCAGCACTCCGAACCGCTCGGTTTCGCCCGCGAGCACCCTGCGGATGATCTCGGCGTCGGAGACGGCTTCTGGAGCGGATGTCACCTCGGACTCGGAAGTCCAAGTCTGCTCCCCAAAGGTCGGATGGATGGCGACATTCACGCAGAGTGTTTCGTTCTGAGGTTTCCCGCTCGCTTCATTACGCAACCACGCTGGCCCAACCGTCCAAAATCAGTCTGCAAGGATGATGCCAATGCTGGAGTCCGGAAAACCCTTAGCCGAACCGGTCCATCGCGACGGTAATCGGCCTGCGACGCGGAGTCCTGCAGAAACCCCAAGGTGGAGACGAGTTCGCCGTGAAAACGCGGGCGCACAACGGGTGACTACGGCTTTTTGAGTACACCCCGCACGCAATCAACCGGTGGCGCAGGGCATGGTTCCCTTGTTGCAGTCCGGATCGTCGTCCCAGGCCTCCGGGGTCTTGAGTGAAACAAACTCTTTCCCTGCTTTCGGACAGCCCATCACTCCCTGCCAATCCATTCACCAAAACTCTGGGTGCTAGCCCCCACTCTCCTCGGGTCTTGGGAGCTTGCCCCCAAGGCGACACTCGTTTTCCGCAATCCGAAACTCCCGGGAGGGGATCGAAGGGTTGTCGCCTTGTAGGCCGACCACCTACGGTCAGGCATGCAGTTGACCGACCGATGGGTAGTGATCACCGGCGCTTCGAGCGGATTCGGAGCGGCCGCCGCCGAAGCATTTGCCCGGGCGGGCTGCCGCCTGATTCTGGGCGCTCGACGGCAGGACCGCTTGGCCCAGGTGACCTCGGCCTGCCGCACTCTCGGGGCCTTGGCCGAGTTCCACGAACTCGACGTGGCTTCCACCGTCTCGGTGGCCGCATTCACTGGTTGGGTGCAAACCCTCACGGCGCAGGTGGATGTGCTCATCAACAACGCCGGCGGAGCCCATGGGCTGGACACCGTCGCAGCCGGACGGGATGAAGACTGGGAGGCCATGGTCCAGTCGAATTTTTTGGGTCTCGCCCGGGTCACCCGAGCCGTGCTGCCGATGATCCCGCACCATCAAGGGGCGAGCATCCTGAATATCGGCTCCATTGCAGGGCACCAGTCCTATGAGGGCGGATCCATCTACTGCGGAGTCAAAGCCGCCGAACGCAGCATCACCCAAGCCCTGCGCCTGGAGCTCAATGGTACAGGGATCCGCGTCGGCTCACTCGATCCGGGCATGGCCCTGACTGAATTCTCCGACGTCCGCTTCCGGGGCGATGCCGCCCGGGCGGGGCAGGTGTATCGAGGTGTGGAACCCCTCGTGGCCCAGGACATCGCAGAAACGCTGCTCTGGATGGCTTCACGACCTCCGCACGTGAACATCGACGAACTCATCATCAAGCCCACCGACCAAGCCGCGATCCACAAGGTGCATCGGCGCGCCAGCGACTGATCCGAAACGCCGAATTTCAGGGCCAGACGAAGCCCGGGTACTTGGTGCGCAGCTGGGACCGCAGCTTGGGATACGAGGACTCCCGCCAACGCGGAAAATCGGAAACCACCTCCAAGCGCTTGCCGTCCGGAGCTTGCAGAGCCAGTCGGATCGGAATGGCGTCTTCGCCCACCGCCGGGTGCACCTTGAGTTGGAAGCATTCGGTCAACTTGACCTGAGCTTCCGGACCGGGGATCTCGTCCGGATCCGCATCAGGGTCCGGCTCCACATAGGTGAGCTTGAGTCGACGCCCCTCCAGCCAAGGCAGGTGCACGGGCATCAGTTCATCCAGCCAGGCGATTTGCTCAGCGGCCAAGTGGGCACGGAACGCCTCCTTGAGCGGAGCCGCTTGGGCTTGCTTGACCAGGGTCAACCCCCGAAAGGCGCGATCCAGCGCAGCCACGAGCGCTGCACCGTCGAAGGCCGGGAATTCCAACTGCGGCAAGGCTCGAGCCATCAGATTCACCCGGGCGATGAACTGCTTGAGTTCGTGATCCAACTGAGGGAGATCGAATCCACCCCGAGCGAAGGCCTCTGCCAGGCAGCGCCCGGACTCCTCGGGGTCGGACTCCCGCTGGTGCTCTGTGGCCACCACCAGGTCCAGGAAGCGAATGCGCCGCACGGGCGAGACCCGCTTGTGAAGCCGGTCAAACACATGCTCCACCGAGGTGTGGAAGTGCTGCGGAAAGAGCTCGCGCAACCACTCCGCCTTCACGGCAGTGGCCAGTCCTAGGAGAGTGAGAACACCCCCACTGCGCCCGGACACCTCACGAATGCTGCCCACCACCATCAACTCCGCCTGCTGCACCACCGACTCGCGCATCAGGCTGCCGGTGCGCCCTTCGGTCAGGAGACAATCCAAAGAGCCAGAGTCCTTCCGAACGCACACCTGATCGACGAATCCGGCGCAGAGCGACTTGAGCAATCCCTCATCCCCAGCCTCGGCCGGGGCCGCCGCGGAATCCCGGCTCATCATTTTCTCGCGCTCGGCGATGCGGACGAGTTGCTGGAAGGTGTCCTCCACCTGCCGGGCCGTCTGGGCATGGATGCCATGCCGGCGACAGGCCTCGAGCGAGAAATGCGCGTTGCGGGCATACTGATGGGCCCGGAGCAGCGTGTGGAAATCACTCTGGGTGCTGCCCTCGAACAACTCCCGGGCATCGGCCGAAGAGCGGTCGTCCCGATTGACCCGCATGAGCAGGTCGCGACCGCTGACCAGAGCGGCACAAAGGCAGGCCGCAGGCACACAGCCGCGGCGCGAGGCCTCGACGAGCAAGCGGGCAAAGCGCGGGTGCATCGGCAGGCGGAGCATCTGACGCCCCACCGGGGTCAGGTCGGAGCCGAGACTCTCCGCCCCCTGCTCCCCTTCCAGCGCCCCCAAGATGTGCAGCAACCGCTCGGCCCGCAGGACCGCCGCCTTGTCGGGGGCATCCAACCAATCGAAAGTCGCCGCCTGACGCACGCCCAGCGAATGGAGCAGCAGGACCACCTCAGCGAGATCCGCCCGCTGGATTTCCGGAGTGTTGCGGGCGGGTCGATTGAGGTGCCCGCTTTCGGTCCATAACCGCCAGCAGGTACCCGGTGCGGTGCGCCCGGCCCGGCCGGCTCTCTGGTCGGCCGAGGCCCGACTGATTTCCTCGACCATCAGCGTTTGGATGCCCCGCTCGGCATCGTAGCGGGCCATCCGCGCCAAGCCGCCATCGACCACATGACGGATTCCGTCGATGGTCACCGAGGTTTCCGCCACGTTGGTGGAGACCACGATCTTGCGCAGCGGACTGGGCTGGAATGCCCGATCCTGATCGTCAGGGCCGAGTTCTCCATGAAGCGGAATGAGCGACACCCGCTCACCCAGGCGGGCTGCCGCCAAGGCCCCCAACGTGGCCTGGATCTCGCCCTTACCGGGCATGAACACCAGAATGTCTCCCTCCCAGCCGGCCTCCACAATCCGCTCCACCTTGTCGGCAGCCAATTCATGGACCGGACGGCTGTCGCCGTAATCGAGCCACTGCATTTCCACCGGAAACGTCCGCCCCTCCGAGACCAGGATCGGCGCTGAAACCGGAGACTTTCCACCGGGAGTCGATTCACTGCCCGCCGCGGCTGACACCGCTGCCGTCACGGGGGCTGCCACGGGAACCGGGGCCGCCAAATACCGGGCCACCGGCTCCGCCTCCAGCGTGGCGGACATCACCACCAGGCGCAGGTCGGGTCTCTCGGTGGCCTGAAGTCGCTTGGCCAGCGCCAATGCCACGTCGCTCAGCAAATTGCGCTCGTGAAACTCATCGAAAATCAGCACGCCGATCTGGCTGAGGCGCGGATCATCCTGAAGCCATCGCAAGAGGATTCCCTCGGTGACAAAGGCAATGCGGGTCGCGTCACCAATCCGGTCCTCGAACCGCACCTGATAGCCCACCTCCGCACCGAGCCGGACTTGCCGTTCCCAAGCCACCCGAGTGGCCACCGTTCGTGCCGCCACCCGCCGCGGCTGCAACACGACAATCTGGCGACCCTCCGGCACGAGACCCGCATCCAGGATCATTTGCGGCACCTGGGTGGTCTTGCCGGATCCAGTGGCAGCCACCAGCACCAGTTGATTGCCCTCGGTGAGCGTGCGGATCAGGTCGGCATGCAGCCGCCAGATGGGGAGACCATTGTCAGGCACGGCAGGTCAGTTTTTCGCGATGAAGACGAAATAGATCATGGCCGCTTCCATGAGGACCGACAGCCCCAGAAGCATTCCCGAAGGCATGAACTTGCCGGTCTTCCTCAAGCGCATGAAGAACACCGCCTGGAGCACGATGAGAACCCCGACCGCGACCGTTCCCGGCAATCGCCCCAGAGCCACGAGTGCCAACGGGATCGCGGAGCCGATCGACGCCACTAGAGAAGCCTTGGACTTGGCCTTCAGGAACCCTACCAGACCGCCGGCGACCAGAAAGGCGATGAAAACCCACAGTAAATTGACAGCCATCGGATGCATGGGTCGGAGGGAATACGGCGAACGGGCCGCTGAGGCGATCACCAATCTGCGGTCCGCGGAGTCAGCGATCGGGGCGGATGCACGTCTTCACTGCCCGATTGCCCTGGGCCATGGAACGGAAGAGTTCGGGCAACTCGTCCAACGAGGCCTCCCCATCGACAAAGTCCCCCACCCGAATCACCCCCCGCTCGATCAACTCCAGAGCGGCGCGAATGGATCGGGGAGTGTGGTGAAAACTGGCCAGGAGCGTCAGGTTGGAATAGTGCAGCAGACTGGTGTCGAGCGTCACCGAGGTGCCCGCCGGACAGCCTCCGAAGAAATTCACCCGCCCCCCCTTGCGCACCAAGCGAGTTGCCGCCTCCCAGGCCGCGGGCTTGCCCACCGCCTCGAAGACCGCATCGAATCGGATCGCCGGATCCATGGCCCGGATCGCCGACTCCAGATCCTCGCGCCCTTCCATGTCCACCACCGTCGAAGCTCCAAGCCTCCGCGCCAACGCCAGTCGAGCCTCACCCCGCCCAGCCACCGTCACCTCGCAACCCGCTTCCACTGCCAGCGCGACGGCAAACAGCCCGATAGGGCCTGCGCCCATCACCAGCACCCGTTCCTCAGACTTCAATTGAAGATCCTGAATCCCCTGAACCACACACGCTAGGGGCTCGGTCAAAGCCGCGGCCTCGAAGGGAGTCTCTGGACGCAACCGCAATAGGTTCTTGGCCACGATCCGGGCCGGTACGACGATCGACTCGGCATACGCGCCGTTCAGAAACAGAAGATCATCGCAAAGATTCTCCTGCCCTCCCGCACAGCGCCCACACTGGCCACAGGGAGCCGAATTGGCACAAACCACCCGATCACCCACAAACCACCCCACGGCTCCTGGAGCGACCTCCACGATAGTTCCGGCCAACTCGTGACCGAAGACGCACGGCGGCGTCAGCATTCGGGCGTGGTACCCGCGGCGGTACACCTTCAAATCCGTACCACAAGTCAGAGCCGCCCCGATCCGGACCCGAACCTCACCAGCCAAGAGGTCCCCTTCCTCGAGTGATTCCACCCGAATCTCCTCCCGACCGTAAAGCACCGCAGCCTTCATCCCCGGACGTTCCCCGCCCCGCCCCCCACCGACCAGCAAGAAACAACCAGAACAGACACCCAGGCCACGCAGTGAGGCAACCGCGAGACACTCACTTCAGCTCCCCTGCTTGCCGGGGAAAAAAGTGACCCGCGGAAAACTGGTAAGAAAAAAGCCCGCCCACAACTCAGGGCCGAGAAGCTCGTTTCCGAGATGCCGAATCACGCGCAGTCCTCATCCGCAGGAAGGAACCGATAGGAACAGGATTGAAACCGTGTCCATCCGGATGGGTGAACGGATAACCGAAAGCGAAGGGAAGTGATCGAAAGTCTCAGGGAGCCAAACAATCAGGTCGGAAGAGAAAGAGTTTC